>JAITHO010000147.1 GCA_031279915.1 Tannerellaceae bacterium | reverse complement strand
CTCTATTTTTGTGACCTATTGATTTTGTAATACTTAATATATATGAAGGATAATCAGAAAGCAGATTTTTTTGTTGGCGGAAGGCTTTGGCGGGGCAAACTGTTCATTGCGACATTGGCGATTGCGGCCATGATAATGTTGGCCGGAGGTATGATGTCGTGTAGCGACGGCGCTGAAAAAGCGTACAAACAAGGCATAGAATATGAGAATAATAAGGAGTATGATAAGGCTATCACTGCCTATAATAAGGCTATCGCTGCGAGGCCGTCGCATCTTGAGGCTCATCTGCACCTGGGGCAGGTGTATGTGGCGATGGATTGGCCGGAGCAAGCTATCGCTATCTATAAGCGGGCCATTGGCATACAGCCTGATTGCCTTACTGCCTACGCTAATCTCGGCAGTATTTACGAACAGATGAATAATTATCCGGAGGCGGAAAAGGCTTACCAAATGATGATTGATATTGCTCCGGAGAATCCTTCGGGATATAAGAACCTGGGCTTCCTTTACTACTTGCAGGAAGAGTATGAACTGGCTTTGGAGACTTTTGCACAGGCGCTTCCCCTCGATTCCGTCAGTCCGGATACGCATTACTTCATGGGAGTGTTGTTCGACCGCTTTGAGGCCATCGATCAGGCTATTGAATCGTATCAGAAGGCTGTTCGCGTGGATCCCGGATTCGCCCAGGGCTATCTTTACCTTGGATACGATTACCATCTTCAGGAACGATACGACGATGCGCTCCAGGCATTTACGAAGTATGCTGAAATGCGCCCCGACGATGCTGATGCCCACAATAATCTGGGCCAGGTTTACTTCTCAACCAAGCAATACGGGGATGCGATAATGGCTTTCAGGAAAGCTTTGGAGCTAAATCCGAATCATACTGCCGCGCAGGAAGGGCTTGAGGAATCGCTCAAAAAGGAGAAAAAATAAGGCGGGATATACTTGGGATAAACATTTAATAAGACATATAAACAATGAAAACATTTCTATTAGTTATTGCCGGATTTATGATAGTCGCAACGGTGCAATCAGCCAATGATGCTTTGCTTCCTGCTCCGGGCGAGAAGAAAGTTCTGAACGAAGGATGGTTTGCCAGGCGGGCCAATGAGATAAAAGCCGACGGCAATACGCTCAGCAAAGGTCCATTCGACCGTAGCGGATGGCTGAAAGCGATTGTTCCCGGCACTGTGCTCACTACTTTGCTTGCCAATGAGTTCTTCGCGGCTCCGGAGGTGAGTTTGAATAATAATCTGATTCCGGATATTTATGAGGCCGGCAATGGATTCTACACCTTCTGGTTTGTAAAAGAGTTTAAGGCCGATCCTCTGCCGTCGGGGCGAAAGGCTTGGCTTAACTTCCGCGGCATTAATTATCGGGCGGAGATATTCCTGAACGGAAAACGCTTGAATCCGACAACGCACGAGGGTATGTTCTTGCGTCAGAGTTACGAGATTACTCCTTGGCTAAGGGATTCAAATCTGTTGGCGATCATTGTCTATCCGCCAGATCCTGCCGGCAATCCTAATGGCGGTCAGGGCGGCGACGGACGGATAGCTCGCAACGTGACGATGCAATTCACTCCGGGCTGGGATTGGATACAGCCGGTGCGCGACCGTAACACGGGCATCTGGGACGAGGTATCCATAACGACCAGCGAAGCCGTTCGCTTGCGGCATCCCTACGTCACGACGCGCGTTCCCGGCATCCGACAGCCGTCGGCCAAGAAGCAGCAGGATGCTTTCGTGAATATATCGGTTGAGCTGGAGAATACATCCTCGGCGAAGCAGGTTGGATCGCTCGTGTGCGAAACAAACGGCAGCCGCATGTCGCTTCCTGTGTCATTAGCTGCGGGCGAGAAGCGTCGGATATCCTTCCGCGAGCTAGCCGTAGTCAATCCCCGTTTGTGGTGGCCCAACGGCATTGCGAACAGACTGGGCGAGCAGCCGCTGTACGATATGCGTCTGTGGTTTGAGCTTGGCGGCAAAACGTCAGACAGTCATGCCTTGCGCTACGGGATAAGGGAGATCAGCAGCGATAAATGTTCGTCGACGGGCGGGCGTCGGTTCTTTGTCAACGGGCAGCCCATCTTTATTACAGGCGGCAATTATATTGCTTCGGATTGGCTTCTGCGACTTTCGCCCGAGCGTTATCGGGCCGAAGTACGCTTTCATGCTGAGATGAACATGCGTATGATCCGTATTTGGGGCGGAGCTCTGTTGGAGAGGCCTGAATTTTATGATGCTTGCGACGAATACGGCATCCTTGTCTTCCAGGATTTATGGGGCAGCGGCGATTGCAATGGAGCATGGGCTGACCAAACTAAGGCCGATTCACGAGAGCGACGTTGGGAGTATCCCGACCGGCACGACCTTTTCCTCGCTTCCGTTGAAGATCAGGTTAAGATGATACGCAATCATCCCAGTTTGGCGCTATGGTGCGGAGCAAATGAATGGCCTTTAGCTTCCGACATCGATAGCCTTCTCCGCACGGACCTCTTTCCGCGCTTAGATCCCGGACGCCTCTTCGCTTCTTTTTCTACCGATACGATCTTCACGCGCAACACCATCGGAGGCACCGGCGATGGGCCTTACGGGATTCAGGAACCGGAATGGTTCTTCAGCTTCCGCTCCACGCCTTTCAATCCGGAGGCCGGATCTGTTGGATCGCCCGAAATAGAATCCATGCGCGAGATGATGACCCCCAACGAGCTTCAGCAATTCCCGCGACAAGGACGAACCCGCAGCGCGGCATGGACGTACCACAAAGATCTTGGATACGGCAATCATCTGGAACGATACGGCCCGGTGGAGAACATCGAAACCTATTGCCGCTATGCGCAGGCCGTGAACTACGACCAGTATCGATCATTCATGGAAGGATGGGCATCGCATCAGTGGGATTGGTACACGGGCATACTTGTTTGGAAAACACAGAATCCATGGACTGCTCTGCGCGGACAGATGTACGATTGGTATCTCGACGTCAATGCATCGCTCTACGGAGCCCGTCAGGGATGCGAGCCGCTGCATGCACAGTATAATCCTGTGAGCCGCAAGCTTGAGTTGGTTAATACGTCGCTGGATGAGCGATCGGTGGCCGTCACGGCTGAGATCTTCTCGCGTGCGGGCGATCGGCTATGGATGAAGGCCGCTGATGCCATTGCTCATCCCAACCGAACGGCGATAATGTTCGACATACCTGTGCCTGAAGGCGTGGATGGAGTTTACTTCCTGAAGTTAGCCGTCAAAGAGCCAGGCAAGGAGGGCAACGAGCTTTCAACCCACATCTATTGGCCAAGCGCTCGCGAGAAGGACTTCAGCAGCCTTGCCGACATGCCGCGAACATCCCCAGCCCTATCGCTTACCCTCGGCAAGGAGGGCACAAAGTATAGCGGGATCCTCGAGCTCAAAGCCGGACGGAACATCTCCTTCTTCAATCGCATAAAGGTGTTCGACAAAGCCAGCGGACGGCGCATCCTCCCAGTTCATTACTCCGACAATTACATCAGCCTGATGCCGGGCGATAAGCGCACGGTTGGCATCGACTTCCATTCGGAGCTCCCAAGCGATCGCATAGAGATCATTGTTGAGAGCTGGACGGGCGACAAGCAGATCGCGGCTCACTAACTTCTCGGCCTCCATTGATGAAGGCTCGCTTGAGGCGGGCGCAAAAAGATTCCGGGAATCGAGGATGATACTCCATCGGTTCCCGGAATTATTTTGCTTGCGATTATGGCTTGGAGCCTATCGCTCTGACGAAGTCGGCTTAGATCTTGGATCCGCAGGCGGCGCTTGATCCGGAGCCTGCGTAGGCTAATGACACGAGCGACTCGGCGCTGATGGGCGCGAATCGATCGTTGCCTTCCTTGCGGATTCCTACGCTGCTGTTGCTCCAGTTGGATGGCCATCCTCCGATGATGTGTCCGAGGAACACTACTTTGATCTCGTGATAGCCGGCGGCGAGGGCGATTGATTTATCGTGTCGGGAGAAGCGCTTCACTTCGCCGGCATTGTTAACGATGAGCCGACCGTCGATCCATACTTCTTCGTTATCACTTGCAATATAGTAGACTGCATCCTCCGGAATCTTGACGAATCCTGTCGCTACGGCTGCGTATTGCTTGAAGTTCCGCATAGAGTTGCTGTACGGCTCAAGTCGTGAGAGTTCCTCCAAGCGTTCGATGCGTCGTTCTTGCCAATCGGTTATGTCCTTGATTTGCTCTGTGCTGGCGTATTCGCCGTAGGTGATCTTGAGTTGCAAGCCCGGCATGGTTTGCGCGATCTGCTGAGCCGGAGCGTAGTCTTGCTTCTCGATGGTGATGGTGCGGGTTGGGCTCATACGTCCGGAAGGCAGTACGGAACGGATCTTGAGCGTAGTATTCTTCGCAAATGTCAGCGGATCGCTATACTGCTTGGATTGCGGAGTGGGTTCGTCGCCGTTGAGAGTGTATACCATCGTCACAGGCCGCGTGGTCTTAAATTCAAGGCGGGCAGTGTCGGTGAAGGCTATGAAGTTGCACGATCCGCCGGGCTGTTCCGGTTGCGGAATGTGATAGTTGGCTCCATGATTGTCGAGGCGCACCAGAGCATTGTTAAGGCGTCGATCGAAGTCGTTGAAGTCCTTTTTATCTGCGGGAAGCCATCCGATTTCGGCCACGGCGAGCGCGCTCGGATAAAGTCTATACTCCATCAGCTCCGGAGTATATAGATACTCGGCCCAGAGGTTGCATTGCACGCCCAGGATGTGATGAGCCATGTTATTGGCCAGGAGAACTTCCGGAGTTGGATTATATTTATACACATTGCTCAGGATATTATATCCGCCGATTGAAACGGGTTCGATCTTGTAATCTCCCTGGAATTGGTCGATGTACATTCCGTTGTTCCGTCCCGGAGTCATTATCACGTCGTGATCTAATGTTGCGGCGGCTATTCCGCCTTCTTCGCCGCGCCACGACATGACTGTGGCCGAGGGAGCCAGTCCGCCTTCGAGAATCTCATCCCAACCGATTATCCTTTTTCCGTATCCCGCAAGTACCTTCTCCATGCGCTGCACGAACCAGCTCTGGAGCCGTTCTTCAGCGCTATGCGAGGCATCGGCCTTGAGGCCTTCCTTGCGAATCCGTTCTTGGCATAACGGACATGCTTTCCAGCTACTTTTAGGACATTCATCGCCTCCGATGTGGAAATACTCCGACGGAAAGAGCGGCACGACTTCCTTCAAAACGTTCTCCAGGAACTCAAAGGTTGATTCCTTGCCGGCGCACAGAACAACGTCTTCAACGCCCCACACGAACCGCGGGGTCGTGGCCTCGCCCGTGCACGAGAGTTCGGGGTATGCAGCAATTGCCGCGAGCTCATGACCGGGCAGCTCTACCTCCGGAATGATCGTGATGAAACGTTCGGCAGCGTAGGCAACGATCTCTTTTATCTCAGCCTGCGTATAAAAGCCTTCGCCGTTCGTACCTTTCGAACCGATCTCAGTGAGCTTTGGATATTGCTTGATTTCTATTCTCCAGCCCTGATCCTCCGTGAGGTGCCAGTGCATACGGTTGATTTTGAACATCGCAAGGATGTCGAGCTGCCTCTTGACGAACTCAACGGGCATGAAGTGCCGGCAAGCGTCGAGCATCACTCCCCGATAGCCATACTTAGGCTCATCCTGGATAGACACTGCCGGCGCCGTCCATTCAATTCCTTTAACCAGTCCAGCGCTCTCAATCTCAGCTGGAAGCAGTTGCATGAAGCTCTGCATCCCGTAGAACAATCCCTGCGCGCTCTTGGCCAGGACGCTTACTTTATCGGCCCCAACTTCAAGCTTATACCCCTCGTTGCCAATCGTCAGAGCCCGATCGATAACAAGCGCGATGCTATTTGCCCCCTCAGCCTCCTGCACAGCTAACTGATAGCCCGTCGAAGCATTAATCTTGGCGGCAAAGAAGTGCGCAACCGTTTGAGCCTCTGCCCCAGACGCGCAAAAAACCGTGCCGGGCTTCAAACTAAAGCTCCCCTCCATTTGCGTCAAGCTAAGCGGCGCCGGAATGATATTGATCCCGTCATTATATGATTTCCTCTCAGGTTTGGCGCATGAAGCCAATAAAATAAGCGCTGCCGAAGCGCAGATGTAAATTTGTTTCTTCATATTGATTTGTTTTAGGTGAATTGTTCTAAAATGTCGATTACAAAGAGGAGGATGGTACCCGTGTGATCCGACGACATGATACGGAGCTCAACGGCGCATCCCCGCTGCGTGAAAGTATTATAAGCCTGATACGCGCACGAAATCGGCACCGTCGTATCCATATAACCATGAATCAGCCTGATGGGCGCGCGCGGAGTCCAACCCGTCGTCAAATCATTATCCGCCAGCGATTCGTAAAGCTTCTGCACATCAGCATTAGGCTGGTCGGAAAATAATGCGGGAGCGAGAAAGTTCGTACCAATCCGATCGCTAATTTCGCCAATCGTAAAGTCCTTGCTGACAATCCAATTTTTGTATCCCGACAGCAGCGGATCGATAAAGAAATTAGCCATGTTCAGGCCCAGATTATCACCATAATTCAGCCCTAAAATCGTCATCGGCACAAAAACCGAAGGCATAAAATTGCCCCTCTTCATCTGTTCGAAAAAGAAACTCAAGTTATAAGGCCCGCCGCCGGCCGTGACGCCAATCACATCAATCTCCTCAGCGTATTTCTCTTCCGCAAGTCGTTGAATAGCAAGCGCTGCGGCGCCACCCTGCGAGTATCCAATCACACTTATGCTCGGCGTTTGAATCGGCGTTCCGCGGCGCTCCATATATTCTCTGACGGCCAAAAGCATGTCGATCGAGGCCGACGCCGTAAGCTTCGCATGCAAATACGGATGCACCAGCTCTTTCGACACTCCGTAGCCTATAAAATCCGGCGAAACAACCATATAGCCTGCCAGCGCGAGCAGCGACATCCAGTCGTTCATCTTCTCCGACGGAGCCTCTCGCGAAGCCCCAATAGTGCCGTGAGCAGCCAGGATTACTCCCCGGATTTCGCCCGTAACAGGGTAAACCACAATGCCTGAGGCCAAAATTTTCTTCTCCGCCGGATCATTCGTATAATACCTGATGGCATCCACCCGAACCTCGGCAAGAGGCTTCGGAAGAACCAGCGAAACCAGCATAGCCAAATGCTCATTGCCCATGGTTTCAGCCACAAAGTCAGGCCCGCTGCGAGTTATCGAATCCGATACCGATTCGAAAATCGCGCCCGATTCCTCCTCCGGCGGCGTCAAGTCGATGGCGGGATCCCCCGAACAAGCCGCAAGCAGAAGAGCGATAATTGCTAATAATAAAAAGGATAAGCGTTTCATGTACTTACTTTGTTTGAGCAGGCAAATATAATGTTTTGGGCCGATAAACCGCGTTGGCCGCCCTCTGAAGCCTACCTTTCCGCAAAAAAAATTGCCGAATCCCGTTTAAACATTTAAATGGCGTCCAACAATTGCTGGACAACATTTACAGAGTGATTTTTCGCCAAAACAATTGCTGGACGCCATTTAACGAGTGATTTTTCATCCAGCAAATGCTGGGCGACATTTACACTGTGATTTTTCATCCCTGCAAATGCTGGACGATATTTAAACGTGTAAATGGCGTTCAGCAATTTTTTTTCATCCAATTAAATTTATTTTTTTCAGATAAAACATCTGCCGAAATCCGATGAAATTCGTTTTTTTCGTCCAAAATCTGCTGGACGCCGATCACAAGTGTTTTTTCCTTCAAAAATTTTGCTGGGCGGAAAACACACTTGTTTTTTTTCTAAAATCAATTGCTGGACGGAAAAATCAAACGTTTTTTCCTTCCAGCATTTGCAGGGCCGAAATAAC
>JAITHO010000136.1 GCA_031279915.1 Tannerellaceae bacterium | reverse complement strand
AAAAAATCATGTTACAGAGGCTCCATTTTTTCTGGCTGGTTAAAAAATCATTTGACAGAGGCTCCATTTTTTCTGGCTGGTTAAAAAATCATTTGACAGAGGCTCCATTTTTTTCTGCTGGCGAAAAAATCATTTGACAGAGGCTCCAAAAATTTCCTGCGGCGGCTCTGTCAGATGACAAAATTGTTCAGACGGGCATACTCCTCGGATGATGATCCGATAACCGCATTTTGCAAAGCTCTCATATAGCAAGATAGAGCTCCGTTGGGCTTCTGGAAAATAAAATGGCTTTAGAGCAGGGGGGATTATAGTATTTCAAAGTTTTGGCATACATTTGCCCATCATTCATAATATATATTAAATAACAAAATACGGGAGGCCTTTCAGATGTTAAACCGAGTATTAATCAGGATAAAGATCCTGCAAATACTATACGCTTTCTACCAATCCGGCGATAATAACTTGCAAGCAGCCGAGAACGAAACGCTGTTCAGCTTGCGCAAATCCTACGATTTATATATGCTTTTTCTTAACCTGATAGTGAGGGTCACCAATCTTCAGGAAAGACTGATTGATAAGCGGCGGAATAAGTATCAACCGACGCCCGAAGATCTTTCGCCCAACATGAAGTTTGTGAACAACCGCTTTGCCAGGCAGCTATCCGGCAATAAGGAGCTCCTTCGGTACATGCGCGAGCAAAAAATATCATGGGATAACGATGAATCTTTCCTCGACGATGTTCTCGCCTTGGTACTTAAATCTCAAGAATACGAGGCCTATATGAGCAATGCAGAAGAGTCGTATGAAGAGGACAAGAATCTGTGGCGCGACATCTTTAAGCAGTATATCTGCGAGAACGAGGAGCTGGCGGATTACCTTGAGGGCTGCAGCATTTACTGGAACGACGACATAGCCATTGTGGCCTCATACACTCTGAAAACCATTAAGCAGTTCAGCGAATCGGAGGGCGTGCATCAAGAGCTTTTGCCTATGTTTAAGGATCAGGAATACCACCTGTTTGCGGTTCAATTACTGCGCAAAAGCATCTTTAACTGTACGGAATACCGCGAGATGATTCGCCGCCATGCCAGAAACTGGGAGAACGAGCGGATCTCAACGACCGACATTATAATTGCGCAAATGGCCATAGCCGAGATCCTGACTTTTCCCTCGATTCCGGTTAGCGTTAGCCTCAATGAATACATCGACATCGCTCGTCAGTACAGCACTCCGAAGAGCCCCCAATTTGTAAACGGCTTGCTCGACGCAATAGTTATAGAGCTCCGCCGCGAGAACAGGATCATGAAGGGATAGCATTCCACACGAGATAAATAGATAACAACTAAGTATAACTTTTTAATAAGACTCAAAATGAATTTAGCAGGTATATTACTACAAGGAAGCGCTCCGGCAGCAGAGGGCGGCAATAACTATTCCTTTCTTATAATGATGGTCCTTTTCTTCGTGATCATATATTTCTTTATGATCCGCCCGCAGCAAAAGAGGCAGAAAGACATCCAAAAAGCTCGCGAATCTATTCAGGCGGGCGATAAGGTGCTCACCTCAGGCGGTCTGTACGGCAAAGTGAGGGAAGTGAGCGACAAATACATGGTCGTTGAGATAGCCGAGGGCGTAAAGGTGCGCGTCGACAAAAATTCGGTTTTTGCGGTGAACGAAGAAGCGGCTAAGTGAGCCGTTCTCAATCAAAATTCCAATAAAGTAGCATCCGGCTTTTAATCCTTAGCAAATATCCCATTGCGTTATAGGGAGCCCCTCACCTTCATTTTCTTTTTGCTATTGTCGTTTGTATTCTGGTTCATGTACAGCATGCAGGAGGAGTACGAAAGGCAGCTCGTTGTTCCTATTGTTTATAAAGGTTTGTCGTCGGATATGGCCTTAGTTGGCAAGGTTCCGATGTCGTTAACGGTTCATGTTAGAGATCGCGGCAGCGTTCTGTTGCAGTATAGCCTCCGTCGCTTGCCTATTACAATAGAGATAGATGAGCAGGCAGATTCAGCTCGGAGTTTTATTCTTTCGGATACAAACGTAGAGTCGTTGCTGTTGAAGCATCTTGCTCCAACGACGGCTCTTCTGAGCTTTTCGCCGCGCAGCATTGAAATGCGGTTCGACAGAAGGGTTCGGAAGCTCCTGCCGGTAGTATTTTGCGGCGAGATACAAGCAGCGCCCGGCTATATAGTGTCGGGCGAAATAAGCTTTACTCCTGCGGAGGTGACAGTGTTCGCGGCGGCATCGGTGATGGATACTCTGAGGAGCATTTGCACGGAATATATTGGGGTGAGCAACGTAAGCAAGACGTTGGTGCGTCGGCTGCGATTGAATCCTCCGGGCAGTGTGCTGACGGAGCCCGACGCGGTTTCGGCAACAGTTCCGGTTGAGGCATTTGCTGAGAAGACGCTGGAGGTAGTGGTTGTTGAATCGGATGTTCCTGCGGGCTATAAGATGCGGCTGTTTCCTTCAAGCATCCGGATAGCTTGCCGGGTACCTTTGTCGCAGTTCAGGGAGCTTTCGTCGGAGCAGTTTCTGGTTGAGGCATCGCTGGCCGACTTTGATTCGGCGTCTCCGCGGAGTTTGCCCTTGCGTTTAAGCCTGAAGCCGAAATGGATTGAGCAGGCCGTTCTCTCCCAGGATTCGATAGAATTTATACTTGAGCAAACTCGATGAGGCCTCGCATTGGTTTAACCGGCGGTATAGGGAGCGGCAAGTCGGTTGTATCCGGTTTGCTCACGATTATGGGCATACCTGTGTATGATGCCGACGAGCAGAGCAAGCGATTGCTGAACTCATCAGCAGATCTGCGCTCCTCCCTTACCGATTTGCTGGGCCCTGAGATCTACCGCACAGGCATGCTCGATCGCCGCTTGATGGCCGAGCTCATCTTCGCCGATACTGATCTGCTCCGCAAGGTCAACGCTGCGGTTCATCCTGCGGTTGGGCGTCATTTCCTTGACTGGGCGGCAATGCAAACATCATCCAAGGCTTGCGCGATTGAGACGGCTATCCTGTATGAATCGGGCTTCCGATCTGTGGTTGATGTCAGCCTGCTGGTGATAGCTCCCCTTGAGTTGCGGATAGAGCGAGCGATGCGCCGCGACGGCTCCAGCCGGCAGCAAGTGGAGCAACGTATGAGCCATCAAATGTCAGATGAAGAGAAGATGCCGTTAGCCGACTACGTGATTGTGAACGATGACCGTCGGGCGGTGATACCTCAGCTCGAGGACGTCTTGGCGCAAATTGAGAGTCGCTTCGGCTTGCATAATCATTAATATAATAAAGAGTATCCGTAGATGTCGTTCCTCATAGTTCTTATCAGTTTGGCGATATTGATTGCCCTGATTGCCTGGTTCAAGGTCGATGCATTTCTGGCCTTCATAATAGTGTCGGCGGGTGCGGGCATTGCGCTCGGCATACCTCTCGAACGGATTCCGTTGACGATAGAAACAGGCATCGGTAGCCTTCTGGGGAATCTCACGCTTATCATTACGTTCGGAGCGATGCTGGGCAAGCTCGTGGCCGTTAGCGGCGCGGCAGGCGAGATAGCTGCTGCGATGACCGCGGTATTCGGCACCAAGAAAATAGGCTGGGGCTTGATGATAACGGGCTTCATCGTTGGGATTCCACTGTTTTATGGCATAGGCTTCGTTTTGCTGGTGCCGATTATCTTCACCATCGTTAATCGTTATCGCCTCCCTGCGGTGTTTATAGGTTTGCCTATGCTGGCGGCGTTATCGGTTACTCACGGCTTTCTTCCTCCGCATCCATCTCCAGTCGCCTTGGTTTCACTCTTTGGAGCCAACATGGGAGTGACGCTGATGCTTGGGTTATTGATAGCTGTGCCGGCCATCATCCTTGCCGGACCTGTCTTTTCGAACGCCTTGCGCAATATAAAGGGCAAGCCGGTGACCTTGTTTGAAGCAGCTCCGGAGCCCGACGCCTTCGGCAAGCCGGGAAAGTTAAACAGTTTGCTGAGCGCCACCTTGCCGGTTTTTCTGCTCATAGCAGCAACGCTTGTGCCGATGTTGATGCCGGAAATGGGGGCGGAGGCTCTGTCGGTAGTTAAGTTCGTTGGCGCTCCGCCGGTGGTGATGCTGATCGCCCTTGTCATCGCCACTTATACTCTGGGCATAGCTCAGGGCCGGAGCATTAAGTCGGTTATGACAATCTACGTAGATGCGGTGAAGGATATCGCGATGATTCTGCTGATCATAGCCGGATCGGGCGTCTTCAAGCAGGTGATGGAAGAGAGCGGCGTGAGCGGAGAGTTAGCTCTCATGCTTGAGACTTTGCCTGTTCATCCTCTGGTATTAGGCTGGCTGATGGCGGCGCTGATAAGGGTATGCGTAGGCTCGGCCACGGTTGCGGCTCTGACGGCGGCGGGCGTGATACTTCCGCTTGTTCAGCAAACGGGAGTGGAGCCGGCATTGATGGTACTGTCGCTGGGCGCCGGCAGTTTGTTCTTCTCTCATGTGAACGATTCGGGCTTCTGGATGTTTAAGGAATACTTCGGATTGAGCCTGAAAGATACATTCCGGTCGTGGTCGGTGATGGAAACAATAGTATCCCTGAGCGGTTTGGCCGGCGTGATGATATTGAATCTCATACTTTAATAACTCAAATAATTAATCACTTAAAAAACATATAAGAAATGAATACAAATGCAGATGAGAGGCTCAAGTCTCTCGGCCTTATTCTTCCTCCCGCTCCCAAGCCTCTCGGAGTGTATAAACCTTGCCTTATAATCGACAAAAAGTATCTATACCTTTCAGGGCATGGGCCTGTACTTCCCGACGGTACGCTAATGAAGGGACGGATCGGGAAAGATCTCAACATGGACGAAGGCAAAGCGGCAGCCCAACAGGTTGGACTGACCATGCTCGCAACCATCATCAACCATCTTGGCAGCCTTGCCGCCGTTGAGCGCGTGATAAAGGTGCTGGGCATGGTTAATTGCACGGTCGACTTCGAGAAACATCCTTATGTGATAAATGGCTGCAGCGAGCTCTTTGCTGCTGTGTGGGGATCAGACAATGGCGTAGGCACACGCAGCGCCGTTGGATTCGGATCGCTTCCCGACAATATTCCGGTTGAGATAGAGGCCCTCTTCGAGCTGTCATGATTAGGATACAGAACGTCGATACGATCGACAGTCCGGCTCTGATTCTCGACATTGAAACGGTTGCGCAGAACATTAGCGCAGCCGTTGCTATGTCGGGCGATGTCGAACGATTGCGCCCTCACGTAAAGACGCACAAAACCCAGGAAGTGGCAGCCATGATGCTCGGCGCAGGCATCCGTAAATTTAAGTGCGCCACCATAGCCGAAGCCGAAATGTTAGCTCTCGCCGGAGCGCCCGACATAATGCTGGCCTACCAACCCACAGGCCCCAAGATCGCCCGCCTCCTGCATCTGATCGGCCAATATCCCCAAAGCCGCTTCTCATGTTTGGTTGATAACGCGGCCACCGTTGGCGAACTTGCCTCCGCCAGCGAAGCCCTTTCGCTAAAGCTCGACCTGGCCATCGACGTCAACGTCGGCATGAATCGCACCGGCGCCCGTCCGGAGAAAGTGTCGGCCCTGGCCGAGCAGATAGCCGCGCTCGATAGCCTTCGCCTGGTTGCTCTGCATGGCTACGACGGGCATATCCATCATCCCGACCCAGAGGTTCGCCGCATAGAAGCCGACGCATCCTTCGCCCTTCTCCACGGCGCCCTAAAATCCATCAAAGCCCCGCACGAGGACATCAAATTGGTAGCAGGCGGAACCATCACCTTCCCCAATCATATCCAAAGAGAGCAAACCGAATGTAGCCCCGGAACCTTTGTATTTTGGGACGAGGGGTATAGGAGGCTGATGCCGGAGCTCCCCTTTCGCTGTGCCGCATTCCTGCTTAGCCGCGTAGTATCGGTGGTGGATGATAAGCATATCTGCATCGATTTGGGCTACAAATCCGTTGCATCCGAGAAGCCATTGCCCCGCGTTCACCTCATAGCCGTTCCCGAAGCCAAGCCCATCGCCCACAGCGAGGAGCACCTCGTTGTCGAAACGCCCAACAGCCGTCTGTATCCCGTAGGCGCCATCATTTTCGGCATCCCAGAGCACATCTGCCCCACCGTAGCCCTCTACGAAAAGCTGCACATCCTCAGCAACGGCATGATAGAAAAAAGCTGGAAAGTCATCGCTCGTGCCCGCGATTTGAGCAACAGCTGAGGCCGGAGTTTCCATCCCCATACCAACCTTTTTTGACGCCGCCCTTCCGCCGCGATGTGGCTCGTCACTTTTTTCATTTGGAGATACCCAAACGATGTGACTGTCGCGCCCAGAATTTTTGAGATATTCACCATACCACGGGGCACGCTCAAACCTTTTTTCTCTCAGATTTCCGTCGAGCCGTCACATAAATATTTTTCGCTCTCGGATTTCCGTCGAGCCGTCACATAAATATTTTTAGCTCTCGGATTTCCGTCGAACCGTCATATAAATGTTTTTTTCTCTCAGATTTCCGTCGAGACATCATACAAATGTTTTTTCGCTCTCGGATTTCCGTCGAGACATCACATAAATGTTTTTTCGCTCTCGGATTTCCGTCGAGATATCATATAAATGTTTTTTTCTCTCGGATTTCCGTCGAGACGTCATATAAATGTTTTTTCGCTCTCGGATTTCCGTCGAGACATCATATAAATGTTTTTTTCTCTCGGATTTCCGTCGAGACATCATATAAATATTTTTCGCTCTCGGATTTCCGTCGAGACGTTATATAAATATTTTTCGCTCTCGGATTTCCGTCGAGACATTGCGATAATATATCTATACTGCCGCCAGCGGATTGCTGACCAACTTCTTTGATGATTAAGAAATAAAGCCCTGATGATGTAGAGACGCGATGCATCGCGTCTTTACAAACACAAATGCAAACACAATTGCAATTGCAATCGCGATGTGCCACTAGACGCACCCTCTGATTATATAGGACGGTTTTATGCAGAGAGGGGTCGAAAATTTTCGACCCCTACGAAAGCCCCTGCAAAAGCCCTTGCAAATCGGCACGAGCGGAGAGAGAGGCGTCCCCCCTGCCTATTTAACGGTGTATCGCTTGATGCTAATCTTCATACTGTTTGCCGGAATCCCCGAATTGCTTGTTCCGGGATTAACGGCATTAATGTATAGGTAGGCCCTATATTTTCCGTCTTGCGTTTCAACAAAGATGCCGTATTCGTTCATGAGGTTGAGCGAAAAATTGGGCATACCCGAAAAATCGAGAGCCACAAAGTCGGCATCATCCACATAAACCCCGTATTGCAGCCGTGCCAGATGCTTGTCGCGCACTTGATACACGCGCCGTATGGGGCTGTTGTTCGACACTCCTGCGGGGAGGCTAATTCCGGGGAGATAGCCGGCATCGGCAGCGGGCGCCACCAAAGCGTGTGCAAAGGAGGCGATGCTGCTGCGATACAGATACACCAAATCTATCTTGGCCGAATTAGCGGCAGCTTCGGTAGCATTGTAAACGGCCAGGTCGGCGACAGAAATGTAACACTTATCGCCGTCGGTTGCCAACAGATCGAGAGCCATGTCGACGTTCGAAACCGTGTAGGGCCCGAGTTTGTAGTTGACGGTTTGGCCGTTGCTAGCCGTTGCCGAGAAATTAAACTCGATGCTCTTTCCTTTGGCTTCGGCGGGAACTTTGTAGAAGTATCTCAAAGATGCAGCACAGGTGTCGGTGGTGAACGTCACTTCCGACTTGGCTCCCGTCGTAACGCATGGATTGGCTACGATTACAGGAATGTCGGCCCCGCTGGCGTCAGTGTAAAACGATCGGTGTTCGAGGAAAGTCCCGTCGGCTCCGGGGATTGAAGCCTCCACCTTGGCCGACAGTATTTTTCCAGCCTGGCGGGGGAGGGCCATCGCGTAAACGAAATTCATGTCGATGCCCACAACATTTGGGCCGAGGCTACGCTTGAAACAATCGTTTTTCAAACCGTTCTCATAGCCTTCCGGCCCCGGATTGTCGGCAGCCTCGCTGCAAGAAAGCGCCAATATCATGGCGAGCATGCAAGTTGAATATAGAAATGTATGCAGTTTCATTTTCTGATATTTAAATTATGGTTTCTGGATACTGACGTAAACCGTATAAGTTTTGCGAACCTTTCTGTTGCCCGAAACAACGGTATATTGCTTTGGATTTGCCAAGTCAGAAAAATCAGTGAATCCCGTAATCTTAGGGTCGAGCTTAGCATCGGTTACGAGAGTAAATTGCGGCCACAGATTCTTCATATCAACTCCATATTTGACCTCAATATTGATAGTACATGCAAGGGTATCTATGTCCGGAACCTTAGTGCGCACGGTATAGAAATCTGCTCCGAGAAGGTCGAAATTACTAACGTAACATTCTGCGCGCTCTGTAATCATTAATCCATCTTCGTCGATAGGATAATCGTAGCATCCGATAGCGAAAATTAAGGCGGCGCATAGCAGCAAAAGCTTCGCTATTTTATCGTTCAATATATTCTTGTTCATAATCTACGAATTTGAGGGTTATAGCCATGGAGTATTTTGCGTGAGATTCGGATTCCTGTCGCGCTCGCCCGGAGGTATTCTGAAGATATAGCAGCGCTGATAAATGAGCTCGCTCTGATTCTGAAAATAGCGATCTCTGTTTGCTGCATGCGTATCACGCCTCCAAACGCCGTTCGGATCGGACGGCGGACACCAAACTTTATCTATCATCCGCCAGCGGCGAAGGTCGAAGCCGCGATGTCCTTCGGCAACAAGTTCGATTATCCGTTCCTGGTTTATAGCTTCGAAAAAGACCTCTTTGCCGGACGTTTTATCGGCTCCGAGAGCCGGCAGATTGCCGCGATGACGTATCTTATTCAGCAAGTCGATGGCTTTCGCATCGGGCCCTCCGTTCACCTCGTTTATTGCTTCGGCGTACATGAGATATACGTCGGCAAGTCGTACTACGGGCCAGTTGTAATTGCCTTCGCTGCGCCCAAGCCCTTCGGTATCGCGAACGAATTTGCGGAACACGTAGCCGGAGTTTGTGCCGTCTGTATTATAAGTAATCTGGCCTACATTCTCCTCCGTAAATCCGGGGAAATCCTTCCAGTTGGATGCAGTTATTGTGGCATTCCAAGTTTGATAAACGAAGGGGAACCAACCGGAGAAAGCGCGTGACGTGGATCCCTTACTGGTTTCATAATCCCACTGAATGGTAGATTTCATTCGATAATCCCTGTCTACATAGCTCTGCGGATTGAGGGCTGAGTTGGGAGAGCTGTATGCCACATCTTTGCCAACCGAATTGGGGTTCATAGGCACTAATGGCTCGCAAAAGTCTCCGGTGGAGAGCGACTGATATCGGTCGGCTATTTCAAACCTTGGCGAAACCCAGCACTGCGATCCTTCGTGGCTTCGTCCGGCAAAGTCGCGCATTAGTTCTTCGCCCTGACTGGTGTTCAGTCCGCCGTGAGTGAATGCGAAAACAAACTCGTCGTCGCCGTTTGCGATCGGGGTGAAGAGGTAATAGTAGTTCGGAAGCTTGTCGGCTTTGCCGGGTACGTCGCATTCGCCTGGTTCGCCGTTGCGGAAGAGGGTCAGTCCGAAGTCGTCGATGACGGATTTGAAATC
>JAITHO010000119.1 GCA_031279915.1 Tannerellaceae bacterium | reverse complement strand
CCGTAAGCAAACATTTCGCAAGCTAACTCAGCTCCGTTTCAGCCAGGCCCAAGTTTGGGAAAGCTTGTCGGAAAATCGTTTCAGCCTCTCCCCAGTTTGGGACGGCTTGTCGGAAAATCGGTTCAGCCTTTCCCAAATTTGGGACAGCGTGTCGGGAAATCGATTCAGCCTTTCCCAAGTTTGGGAAAGCTTGTCGGAAAATCAATTCAGCCATTCCCTAGTTTGGGAAAGCTTGTCGGAAAATCGATTCAGCCTTTCCCAAGTTTGGGAAAGCTTGTCGGTAAATCGATTCAGCCTTTCCCAAGTTTGGGTAAGCTTGTCGGAAAATCGATTCAAGCTTTCCTAAGTTTGGGAAAGCTTGTCGGAAAATCGATTCAAGCTTTCCATAATTTAAGAATCAAAGCCCCCAGCTTTCGCGGTCGAGATTGCGGTAGCTTATGGCTTCGGCTATATGTCCGGCGCTGACTTGTTGGGCTCCGGCGAGGTCGGCAATGGTGCGTGATACTTTGAGGATGCGATCGTAGGCGCGAGCTGAGAGATTGAGTTTTTGCATAGCGACGCCGAGGCGGCTTAATCCAACTTCGTCGGGCTGCACGTAAGTGTGAAGAAGTTGCGAGCTCATCTGTGCGTTATTATATATTCCCTGAACGTTTTTGAACCGCTCGGCTTGAACGGCGCGGGCTGCTGTGACGCGCTCGCGAACTTCGGCGCTCGAAACAGAGGAGCGTTGGGCCGACATCTTCTCAAAGGGCACGGGCACAATCTCGATCTGTATGTCGATGCGGTCGAGCAGCGGCCCTGATATCCTGTTAAGATATTGCTGCACTGTGCCCGGCGAGCAGAGGCAGGGGCGCGTGGGATGGTTATAATATCCGCATCGGCAGGGATTCATGGAGGCAACAAGCATAAATCCGGCGGGATATTCAACGGTATATCGCGCCCGCGAGATGCTCATTACGTGATCTTCGAGCGGTTGTCGCATCACTTCGAGCACGGTTCGCTTGAACTCCGGCAGCTCGTCGAGGAAGAGAACGCCGTTGTGCGCAAGGCTGATTTCGCCAGGTTGCGGAAAGGATCCGCCGCCCACCATTGCGATGTCGGAGATGGTGTGATGAGGCGATCGAAACGGACGCTGGGCCATCAACGATCCGGTATGCATCAGTCCGGCTACGGAGTGAATCCTGGTTGTTTCGAGCGATTCGGGGATGGTTAGCGGCGGGAGGATGGAGGGCAGCCGCTTGGCGAGCATTGACTTGCCGCTTCCCGGAGGGCCCACCATCAGTATGTTATGGCCGCCGGCTGCGGCAACTTCGAGGGCGCGCTTCACGTTCTCCTGTCCGCAAACGTCGGAGAAGTCTTCTTTGAAGATCTCTTGGCGGGCATAAAACTCCGAGGCCATGTCGACGGTTGTTGGCTCGGCAGGGCTGCCGCTAATGAAGTCGATCACCTGGCGGATATCTTCCATGCCGTATACGCAGAGGCCGTCGACCACTGCGGCTTCGCATGCGTTTTGCTTCGGAAGTATCAAGCCCTTGAATCCAGCGTCGCGTGCGCAAAGTGCAATGGAGAGGGCTCCTTTGATGGGCACGAGGCTTCCGTCGAGCGATAGTTCGCCCATGAGGACATAGTCGGCAAGGCGGGCGTGGGGCAGATATTCGGCTCCGGCCAATAGTCCGATGGCGAGCGGGAGATCGTACGACGAGCCTTCCTTGCGGATGTTGGCTGGAGCCATATTGATAATGGTGCGCAGGTTAGAGAATTTGTATCCATGCTGTCGCAAGGCCGAGGTTATTCGTTCGTGACTTTCGCGAACAGCAACGTCGGGGAGTCCAACGAGGAGGAAATGCACTCCTTTTGAACAATCAACTTCGATTGTGATAATGATTGCGGAGATGCCTTGTACGGCCGCCGCATAAGATTTTACTAACATAGTTAAGGCTGGATTTTGGGGCTGGATTTTAAATTTCTTTTTGTATCAATCGTTCGAGGGTTTGTTTGATTTCTACTCCGTTTTCTGTTTTGAGAATAATCTTGCCTTCTTCATCTATAAGGAAGCAGCGTGGCAACATGCTGACGTTGTACAGGTCGAATAGCTGGGTGGCCTGACCTGCCGAATCGGCAATAAGGTTCCATTTGATGCTGTCGGTTTTCAGTATTGATCGAAGGCCAACGAGATCGTCGTCAAGCGTGATCAGTAATTGTTCGATCTGGTCTTTTGTGTACTTGCGGTCGATTTCGTTCAGATAGAGCTCGTCGATTCGACACATATCGCACCATGGAGCGGTGAAGGTGAGCAGAAGGTACTTCTGCGGAAACGAATCGAGGCTGACGCTATACCCGTAAATATTGGTTGCCGCGAAATCCGGAGCCTCGGCTCCGAGCGCAGTTCGCTTGGCACGGATGCTGTATTGCTGCAAATCGCTAACGAGATAGTGATCCTGAATTTCCGGAGACAGCGTGATCAATAGCTCGTCTATGCGACGAGTATCGTTGGGATCAGCAAAGTAAGTTTTGATTAGAACGGCAGATGCGGCTTTGGCCGGATTATCGTGTATGTATATCAGCGCCTGCTCGTTCAGTTGATTCTTGATGTCGGCCGATCGTGATATCAGCTCGTTGTTCTGGGAGAGGGATGCATTGACGATCGTTTGCCGGATCTTAGTGTCTTCCCTCAGCAGAGCCTCAACCTTTTTGCGGAACGTCGAGAGCTCATTGTTGGTACGTCCTCCTTTGGCATACAGCAAGGTCGGGAATCGAACGTCGCCTGTGATCTCGATTTTATTAGCCTGCAAGTCGTCGAGGTAAACGGTGAACCAGGCTGTGCGATCGTCAAAAAAGAATGTGGCTTGTCGAAATCCTTCCTGATGCAGCTCTGTTCTGAATCGTCCGGGCTGATAGCATTCTATGGTATCGACCATGCTCATCTCTTCGGATTCAAATACTACATAAATTGTATCGTCTTCAAGATTTGTGATCTTTCCTTCGATACGGCATACTCCGCTGTCGCTACATGCCGCTAACAACAGCATTAATAAGGTATTTATTGCTAACAATAGTTTTTTCATGTCGCTATCTACATAACTTAATTTATCATATAACGACCCAAAGGTAAGTTTATTTTTTTAATATTCATTCACCTTTCATAATGTTTCTTGTTCGCAATCACGTCCGTCAATGCCTTCACGAGGCGAACAACGGGCGCAGATGGCCTCAAACGCTAACTTGATTATACTTAATCAAAGGTTGAGATGGATATTCTTCGCGGAAATAGCTCTCGATGTGTCGCTTCTTCTTCTCTTCCAAGATTTCGTCAATCGCAATAAGGATACCCGTCTCTTCTACCTCGCCAAACTCGTGATTAATAGCCGTGCCGAAGGTGCGCATTCTGGGGGAAAGGCTCATATAAGCGCTGATCAGAGGCGGAACATTGATGTCGTACTTACGCACCTCCTGATTAAGGATCCGATAATCATCCTTATAATGATCAGAGCAAAACAGTTCGGCCAGCATCTCTGCATTCGAATTGGTTTCGAGAGGGAAAATCGGCGTCAGCAGCCTATCGGGATCCGGAAAATGCTTGGCTAAGAAATACAGAATCATGTCGCGAGCCTTCGGGTTATACGTATTATACATAGTGACCTTACCGAAAAAATACTGAAGCGACGGATCAATCACCGTCATCGCACCCAGCCCGTCCCAAAGATTATCAAGCACAAACAGTCCCTTGGCCGAGCCCTCGCGCGTGGCCTGATACTCAAGCGCCACAAACGAACGACCTAACTCAACCGTATACGGCAAATAATTCTTCAGAAACGCATCCGTAAAATTAAACAGATGCGAAGTGGCCAGGATAGGCTTGCCCAAATCGTCAAATTTCACATCCGATCCGCACAAAAAGCGATAGCCGCCCAGCACCACTTCCACTCGCGGATCCCACACCAACAGCTGCCTGTAAGCCCCGTCCATAGTGTCGAACTCGTCAATGTCGGTTGGCATACCCGTGCCGCCGCCATAATGTCTGAAAGCTATCTCGCGAAGGCGACCGATTTCAAGCATAACGTTTGGCGAATCGTGAGCGGTGATGATATAAATCTCATTATTTGCTTTGTTTGTTCTTCGCAATAGTTTAGCGGGCGTTAGCTCCGACTTCAAAAGGTCGCGATCAATAGGATTAATAATTGTTTGCATAACTGATATAATGTTCATTTAGTTCTTTTAGCTCTTTTAATTAAACTCGCTCTTCAGCGAATATACTTTTTCCCTGATTTCCTCCGCCAGTTCTCCGAGCCCTCGACCTTTGTCGAACATAGACCAGGGCATAGGTTCCCCAAAATACATGCCGAACGAAGAATGTTTGCTCTTGAACAACTCGTCGGAAAGATAAAGCATCTCAATGTTGGCCTTTATCCCAAGCCGTTTTCTCAGATTCGCTAAGCCGTAGAAGAAGTTCGAATTTTTTCCGTCGAAAAACATAGGAACAATGTCGCGCTTGTGTTCGATGGCCTTTTGCAAGAAAGATTTTTTCCAAGCCAAATCAACAATCTTGCCCCGAAGCTTGCGCGAACAAAGTCCGGCTGGAAAGGTCAGAATATGATTGTCGGAAGCAAAAGTCTCCTCTGTCAGCTAAGCCGTTCGACGATCTTGACGCCCAAGCTTGTTGACCGGAATAAAAATGGAACGAAGATTTGGAATAAAAAGCAGCAGATCATTAACCGGAACCCGTATGCGACCATCGTACAACTTGCCCAAAAACGATGAAATGCAAACTCCGTCGAGCCCTCCCATAGGATGATTAGAAACAAAAATCAATCTGCCCGAAGCCGGCAAGCGATCTGCGCCATGCACATTAAGGCTAATGTCGAAATACTCCATCAGAGCGTCCATGAAAGCTATGCCATCCTTGTCGCAATAGCTGTTCAGCACAAAGTTTACCTCGTCTTCATGAACAATTTTGATAAGATAATTAATAATGAAAGAGGGCAATTTGCCGGCTAAGCGCGGAGCCTTTTCATTTAGTATCTGTCTGACGTCAACGATTTTATTCATATTCTTCAAGTTATTCATGTTCATTACACCTTTTTGATCCCTCGGCAAAGATACACTAATTCGGATTCTGATTACTAAGGCTCTCGAATTTTGATCTGACGTTTGCAGGGCTTGGCTTCGGGCGATCTAAGTGGGGCATGTTGATAAGAATATGACAATGCTGTTCGCCAAGGAAATGTTTGCGCAATATTCAATTGAGCCGCCGGCTTATGAGCTAGGGCTATGTTGCGAAAATGTTTTTGGGAGGTCAGATGAGGATTTGGATGAAGACGTAGTAGGCGGGAGCGGCCATGAGGATGCTGTCGAAGCGGTCGAGCATGCCGCCGTGTCCGGGGAGGATCCGCCCTGTATCTTTAACGCCTATGGTGCGCTTCAGCAGTGATTCGACCAGATCGCCCCATACGCCGAAAGATACGACGACCACGGATGCCGACAGCCAGACGGCAAGGGGCCATTCCTTGCAATAGATGGAAAATATCCATGCGGCTATCATCGTCAGCAGAAGGCCGCCGGCGAATCCTTCCCAGGATTTGTGCGGCGAGATGCGTTCGAACAGGTGATGCCGTCCGAACAGCGATCCGCACAGAAAGGCGCCGGTATCGTTCACCCAAACGAATACGAACAAGGCTAATGCAGGCCATACGCTAAATTGCTGCTCTCTGAAGTTGATAAAGTTGAGGAGCGCAAACGGGAGGATGCAGTATACTTGACCGAGGAATACGTAGCTCCAGTTGCGGATATGCTCTGGTGACTCGCTTACGTATAGCTCGGATATGAAAATAAATATGACGAAAAGGAGGTATGGGGCGAATATTCTCGTATCTATGCTTCCGGAAGCGTACATGAATGATGCGCAAAAGAGATATATCCCGGCCGCCGTGGATATTATTTTCCGCACTGTTCCCCACCGACTGTTTGCGTCGCCGACAAGACCGTAAAATTCCCATACCGTCAGAGCTGCGACTATGGAAAATACGGTGAAGAACAGATATTTATTGATGCATAGTCCGCTTAGCAGGACTATGAGGAAAAATATGCCTGTGATGGTGCGGGTGATGATTTCTTTCACAAATCGATGGGGCTTGCAAGCTGATCGTTGCTGTCGTCGCGTTCGTCGTTGAGGATTTCTTCGGATCTGGACGCCCATGGACGTTTTCCGAATATCTGTTCAACGTCTTCGGCATAAATAACTTCTTGCTCGGTGAGTACGGCGGCGAGGCGATTGTGTCCGGCGGCATTTTCGGTCAGGATAGCTTTTGCGCGTTCGTACTGTTCGTTAACGAAGCGTTGAACTTCGGTGTCGATGAGCTTGGCGGTTTCTTCGCTGTATGGTTTGGTGAATCCCCAGTCTTGTCCGCTGGAGTCGTAGTAGTTGAGGTTGGGCAGTCGATCGCTCATTCCAAAGAATACAACCATTGCGTAGGCTTGTTTGGTTACGCGCTCAAGGTCGTTGGAGGCTCCTGTTGATATCTTTCCGATAAATAGTTCTTCGGCGGCGCGTCCTCCGAGCATTGCGCACATCTCGTCTAGCAATTGTTCGCGGGTGGTGATTTGTCGTTCTTCGGGCAGATACCATGCGGCTCCGAGGGCTTTTCCGCGCGGCACTATGGTGACTTTTACGAGCGGGTTGGCGTATTGCAGCAGCCAGCTTAGGGTTGCATGTCCGGCTTCGTGGTTGGCGATGCTGCGTTTCTCTTCGGAGGTGGTGATTTTCGATCGCTTCTCAAGTCCTCCTATGATGCGGTCGACGGCGCTCATGAAGTCTTCTTTCTGCACTGCCAATTTATTGTTGCGGGCGGCTATCAGAGCGGCTTCGTTGCATACGTTGGCTATGTCGGCGCCTGAGAATCCGGGCGTTTGTCGGGCGAGGAACTCGGTATCGACGCTCTCATCTTTTTTGATTGGAGCCAGATGTACTTTGAAGATTTCTTTGCGTTCGTTGAGGTCGGGGAGTTCAACGTGTATTTGCCTGTCGAATCGTCCGGCGCGTAGCAGAGCCTTGTCGAGTACATCGGCCCTGTTTGTGGCTGCAAGTATGATGACTCCGCTGTTCGAGCCGAAGCCGTCCATCTCGGTGAGGAGCTGGTTGAGGGTATTTTCGCGTTCGTCGTTGTTGTTGAAGTTGGCGTTGCGGCCTCTGGCTCGTCCGACGGCGTCGATTTCGTCAATGAATACGATACAGGGGGCTTTTTCTTTAGCTTGTCGGAAGAGGTCGCGCACTCTGGATGCGCCTACGCCAACGAACATCTCCACGAAGTCTGATCCTGAAAGCGAGAAGAACGGTACGTCGGCTTCTCCGGCTACGGCCTTGGCGAGCAAGGTCTTTCCCGTTCCGGGAGGGCCAACCAGCAGGGCGCCTTTGGGTATTTTGCCGCCGAGTTCGGTATATTTTGCCGGATTCTTGAGGAAGGCTACTATCTCTTCAACCTCCTGCTTGGCTTCGGCCAGGCCGGCTACGTCTTTGAAGGTTACTTTCTTGTCGTTGTCTTTGTCAAAGAGTTGCGCCCGCGATTTGCCTACGCTGAATACGTTGCCGGGGCCGCCGCCTGCACTGCCCGACATGCGGCGCATGATGAAGAACATTAGGATGATGAAAAAAGCTATGGGGCCTATGGAGTAGATCAGGTTCCAAAACATGTCGTCGCCTTCTTCGTAGGATACCGGCGTTGTCACCTGCTGCTCTTTGACTACTTTGTCATAGAAATCTGAAAATTTGTCGGCCGACGGTATGTTAACTATAACCTTAGGCGTTGTGCCGGGCTTGATTGTTTCGGATTTAAAAACCTCGGCGTATCTTTTTGGTTTGACGGTGGCTTCCACAAGGTTCTTGCGATTATGCACCAGGAGTTTCTCGAAGGCATTCGTTTGCACTAATTCTTGAAACTCCGTCCAGCCCATTTTTTTGCTTACCGAATTATTCGACGTCAGGGCAAGGTATCCGAGTATGAGGAGTATGCCGCCATATATCCAATAAACATTGGGGCGGAACGGCTTGATATTTTTGTTTTGATTTGCCATATTAATAATTAATCAGTGTCGGGGATGGATTCTACATTCGAATCGGCCCATAAATTCTCAAGGTTATAGAAGCGGCGTTGTTCGGGTAAGAAGATATGTACTAAAACTGTGCCGTAGTCCATGCCGATCCATTGCGCATAACGGTAGCCATCAATAGACTGGGGCTTCTCGTTGGCTTCTTTGCGGGCTACCTCCCATACGGAGTCGGAGAGGGCCGACACTTGCGTTGTACTGTTTCCTTCGCTGATTATCATGTAGTCGCAAATGGCTCCCGATATATTGGTGAGATCTACCTTTACGATGTTTTTCCCCTTCTTGTCTTGTAAACCTTTAACGATTGTTCGTATTAATTCTTTAGTTTGATTCATGAATAATTTATAGAGTTATATTACAGCCACAAATATAGTTTGAAATATTTGGAACAAAAAAATATAATTCTATCTTTGCACCCAATTCAAAGCCCTTGTTCAATGGTGTAATGGTAACACGTTAGATTCTGGCTCTGAAATTCTGGGTTCGAGTCCTAGTTGAACAACGTAGAGTTAGGTAAATACTACAAAAAGCGAGGGTCGCCAAGCAATAGTTTGGCGGCTCTTTTTTTATGCCTATAATTTCCAGCCGACTTCCTTTATATAGCCATTTTGAACGTTCAAAATGCTTCGGATCCCCCTCTCCGACCCAATTATAACGTTCAAAATGCTTCGGATCTCCCTCTCCGACCTAATTATAACGTTCAAAATGCCTCGAACCTCCCTCTCCGACCCAATTATAACGTTCAAAATGCCTCGGATCTCCCTCTCCGACCCAATTATAACGTTCAAAATGCTTCGGACATCCTCTCCGACCTATTTTTTACGTTCAAAATGGCTCAACGAACCCTCTCAACCCTATTTTCGATACCAAAAATGGCTCAGCGACCCCTCTCAACTCCATTTTCGATACCGAAAATGGCTCGATGAGCCCTCTCAACCTCATTTTCGATACCAAAAATGCTTCAGCGAACCCTCTCCGACCTATTTTCGATACCAAAAATGGCTCGACGGGGGGCGACGGAGATTTCGGTATCCCTACCTTAAGGTCTAAAGACTTACCTTTGCAAAAAACTTAAGCATGATGAGAAAAATATATTGCATTATCACCGGACTTCTTCTCTTTTTTCACGCATATTCGCAGATATTTGAGCCCATACGCTGGAACATCGTTCCCGAAGCGGCTCAGGGCGATGAAATATATCTGGCCTTTACGGCTGTTATCGAGCGCGGATGGCATTTGTATGACGCTGATCTGCCGGCGGGAGGCCCGGTTTCCACTTCTGTATCCTTCGACAAGCTGCGGGGAGCCACGACGGTTGGCAAGCTGACCGCATCAATTAAGCCTATCGCCAAGTTCGACGAAACCTTCGGCATGGAGCTGCGATCGTTCGACGGAACGGTCACCTTTATGCAGAAATTGCGTATCACCGACCCCGCCGCCTTCCGTGCCGAAGGCGAGATTGAGTACATGGCATGCGACGACGAGAGATGCCTGCCGCCGGAGCGCGAGTCATTTACCTTCAGCAAGGCCCATCTCCCCGCATCACTCCTTGCCGCCTTCCAACCAACAGCCGATAGCGCCTCCGCCATTGCCGCCTCCGACAGCGGATTCATTGCCAACATCGAAACCAACAACGAGCCGGCAACCAACATGCTCGCCGAGGCCGATAGCAATCCCGCCGCCCTTGCATCCGCCCCCGAAAGCAACTATTGGCATCCGGTTGTGGATGAGCTCAAGGCTTTTGGCGACGCCCATCTCTCATCCGTCGACCTCTCCTTGCTACATATTTTCCTGGCCGGACTGGCCGGAGGAGCAATCGCCCTGCTGACCCCATGCGTGTGGCCAATGATACCCATGACAGTAAGCTTTTTCCTCAAAAGATCGGGCAGCAGGCGGCGGGCAATTCGCGACGCAATCATTTTCGGCCTTTCCATTATTATAATATATGTAGGAATGGGGCTGGCGCTAACCCTTGCACTCGGAGCTAACGCACTGAACGATATGGCCACCAATTACCTCAACATATTATTCGGACTGCTGCTCATAATCTTTGCCGCATCCTTTTTCGGAGCCTTCGAACTCACCCTGCCCGCCTCATGGACAACGCGATTAGACCAACGAGCCGACAGTACGACAGGATGGCTGAGCATGTTCTTCATGGCTTTCACGTTGGCCCTTGTCTCCTTCTCATGCACAGGCCCAATCATTGGCACATTGCTGGTTCAGGCGGCTTCCATGGGGGGAATAGGCAAGCCGGCGGCAGGTATGTTCGGCTTTGCATTAGCGCTGGCGGCCCCATTCGCCCTCTTTGCAGTCTTCCCCAATATGTTGAAAAATATGCCAAAGTCGGGGGGATGGCTCAACTCCGTAAAAGTGACCTTAGGATTCCTGGAGCTAGCCCTGGCCTTGAAATTCTTCTCCGTAGCCGATCTCGCCTACGGGTGGAGATTGCTCGATAGGGAAGTATTTCTGTCGCTTTGGATAATAATATTCGTTTTGCTCGGAATATATCTGCTCGGGAAAATACGATTCGCACACGATAGCGATCCAAAACCCTTGAGCGTGGCGCGGCTCTTCCTCGCCATAGCCTCCCTCTCCTTTGCCGTATACATGATGCCGGGACTATGGGGCGCTCCGCTCAAAGCCATCAGCGCCTTCGCACCGCCGCTTTACACTCAGGATTTTAATCTATACGAAAACGGAGTGCATGCCCTATTCGACGATTACGACGCCGGCATGGAATACGCCCGACAGGCAAAGAAACCGGTGGTGATCGACTTCTCAGGCTTCGGATGCGTCAATTGCCGAAAGATGGAATCTGCCGTATGGACAGATCCGCAAGTAAAACATCTGCTCGAAAAAGAATACGTACTCATAACTCTTTTTGTGGACGATAAAACACGGCTCCCGGCCCCGATCAGCGTTGACGAACAAGGACGGAAGCGCAGCCTGAAAACAACAGGCGACAAATGGAGCTACCTCCAGCGAAGCAAATTCGGAGCAAATGCACAGCCCTTCTACGTTCTGCTCAACAACAATGGCATGCCGCTCGCGCCTTCGTATGCCTTCAGCGAAGACATCGCTGCTTTCCGCAAATTCCTGAACGACGGCCTCAATCTCTATAAATCCAAATAATAATGCACACACTACAAGAAAAAATGGAGGCCTTCGCTAGCCTCCTTAACGTTATGGACGAGCTGCGGATTAAATGCCCGTGGGATAGAAAACAAACCTACCAAAGCCTACGTACCAACACCATCGAAGAAACCTACGAACTATGCGAAGCACTGCTGCAAAGCGATAACTACAACATCGCCCGCGAGCTCGGCGACCTTCTCCTGCACATCGTTTTCTATGCAAAAATCGGGGAAGAACAAGAGGCCTTCGACATCGCAACCGTATGCAATCTCATCCGCGACAAACTCATCTACCGACATCCGCACGTCTTCGGAGCCGTAGAAGCATCAACCAGCAAAGCCGTTGAACACAACTGGGAGCAGCTAAAATTGCAGGAAAAAGGAGGCAACCGAACCGTACTCGAAGGCGTGCCATCATCACTACCATCCGTCGCCAAAGCCCATCGAATACAAGACAAAGCCCGCAACGCCGGATTCGACTGGACGGAACGAGAACAGGTATGGGACAAAGTTGCCGAAGAATTGGACGAACTCCGAACCGAAATCGCCAACATGAACCCCGACGCCATGGAAGACGAATTTGGCGACCTGTTCTTCAGCCTCATCAACGCCGCCCGACTTTACAAAGTAAATCCCGACAACGCTCTCGAACGCACTAACCAAAAGTTCATCCGCCGCTTTAATTACTTAGAAGCAAAAGCCGCCTCACAAAATCGCAAGCTCAGCGAAATGAGTTTGGAGGAAATGGAGGCCATCTGGGAGGAAGCCAAAGCCGTTCAGTCCTGAACGAGGCTTCCATCCTGCAAGCTGCGCGATGTATCCTTTACAGATGCAGCAGATAGCTCAGCCTTGCGGAGATAACTTGGCTGGAAGATTTTGGAAAGACGTCGGCCCTGCGATTGGCGAAGATGTCGCCGAGGGCATAGTAGTATCGGGCTTCGATCTGGAAGATGCCTATGCCGGTGCGTAGCTCAAGCCCAGGGCCGCCGCATAGTCCCCAAGCAAATTTGTTTTTCACCGGAAGGGTCCATTGCTCGGTTCGGTTCGCTTGACTGCCATCGGCGGCGGGCGGAGAGGCGATAACGTTTTCCGTAACGCTTTCGCCGAGGAGGAATCCAAGCTTGGGGCCGAGATTGACGAACAGGCGCAGGCGCTGGCCTTTGGTATGGATATGCGTAAGGAATGGGACGTCAACGTAGTTAAGCCTTCGGATATACTGGTATTGAGGATCGTTGAAGGCTTCGCTCCAGCCTTGCTGCGAGAGGTTAACTTCGGCCTGGAGGCCAAGATAATTCTCGGTGATCCATCGGAAAGTGACTCCGGCATGATAGCCGAGGAGTTGCTTTTGCTGTATGGTAGGAGCGAAAGATACGTTTGAGAGGCCCATTCCGAAGGATCCTCCGATAGCAAATTCAGGCTTGAAGGCTGTTGGCTGCCCCTGCGCGCTGAGGGCAAGGAGGATGCCGAGCAGAATCAGTTCCTTATGTCTTCCCATTGAGTTTTGTGGTTCTCTTTATTGTAGCGGATGAGGAAGAGGCTGGTGTTGATGAATCCTCCCCAATTGTTGACGCGCCTGAATCCGAAGATGCTTTGCAGCCCTTTGATGTTGGCTCGCGTGATATAGTTCTCGAAGTTGATGCCGAATCGTCCTATGGCGTCGAAGAAGAACATGCCGGTGTCGAAGCCGAGCGTTCCGAATCGGGGAGCTCCGCTGGGCGCCTTTCCGTACCAGTATTTGAATTTGGAGTTGAATCGCAGAGCGTCTTCGGACTGGCTATCCATGATGAAGCTACTATATATATATGTATCGAATTTGTAGAGGTCGTCGGCCATTTCGCGGGCGTAGGTTTGCCATTCGGGATAACCGTAGAGGTTGAGCTGCAGATTGCGATTCTTGTCGAGCAGTGTGCGAAGCGTCGGACGGATTTTGTTGATCGCCTCCGCTTTGCCGGATGTTAGAATGATGAGATTGGGCTGGTTGTTCTTCAGCAGTTGAGTCAGATCGGTAGCGAAGGAGGATTGCCGGTAGATGAGATCGCGGAAAAGGATGTTGCGCTGGGCAAGCTCATGCTTAACGGTGGCAATAAATTCGGTTTTATCATCGGGATCGCGAGTGTCAATGAAGATAACGTTGTGATCTTTGAATCGCTGACCGGCTATTTCAGCGGCTTGCGATACCAGATAGGAGTGCGGAGTGTTGACCTGAAAGATTCCGGCATTGGCCTGAACCTCGTCATTGCGGGATGAGAACGGAACGACGTATCTGATTTGATGCCGCAAGGCGAAGGCTCCAATCATAGCTATCTGATCATTTTCAACGCCTCCGATTATAATGTTCATATCTTCGAGGCTCCGCTCCTTCAAGAGTTCGGCCAGCATCCGAAGGCCGTAGCCCGTATCGCGAACGATCAGTTTCATGGTGAGTCCGCGGCGTTGCAAGCTATCAATGGCCAGCAGCAAGCCTTGATAGTATTCGGTGATATGCATCGAGGCCGACGTTGTGACAGTATCGCCTGTCATAAACGGCAAGAGCAGAGCCACGCGGATAGTATCCGGACGAACAACGGCCGTTTGCAGAGGATTAAGCAGAGCATTAACCTCTCGCTCGCTTTGCGCCGGCTCGCGGGATGCAGCCGCAGCCTGAACTTGATTTCCAGCCTGCCCCTCCACCGGAATACGCAGCACCATGCCGGCCTTCAAGCCCTGCGCAACCGCCGGATTATGACGGATGAGCTCCTCCTGAGTGATATTGAATTTGCGCTGTATCCTATAAATCGTTTCACGCCTCTGAACCGTGTATTCTATATATTTAGGAGCAACAGGCGCGGTCGCAGCCGTAGTCACATTTTCCTCGGCATTCTTTATAGGGATACGGATGTTTTTGCCTATGCGAAAAGTGCTGACGTCAAGGCCCGGATTCGCCGCCATAATGTCGGATGCCTGCACCTGATAGATTTTCGACACCGCAAAAAGCGTCTCTTTAGGGCGGATAGTATGATAGATGAAGCTCTGATCGCCGCCGGTTGACGACTGCGGCCTTATTCGCAACTGCTGTCCGGTCTTGATCATCTCATTGCTACCCGGATTCAAACGATAGATGGCAAGAGTATCGACCCCATACATCCGGGCAATAGAATAAACCGTTTCGCCGCGCTCCACCGTGTGAAAAAACACTGTACTGTCAGCCTCAGCCGAAGGTCTGTTATTGGTTTGAGCATGAATGGCGGGATATGTGATGCCCATAAAAGCTATTAGAAGGTATGCGATTGCCTGTGTTTTCATATTTCTCTTAAGTTTATATAGCGCAAAGATAATAATTTAAGCATGCGAAGAAAATATAGGGCTTTGGCATTACAAACAATCATTATATTTGCGAACAAACAAAATGTATTGAACAACATGACACGTTTTCACAACATACCGACAAATGAAATAGCTCCCTACGTAGCTTTCCGCTCTACATTTCTCGCGCTGTGCTACCCCCCCTTAAAAACGTAAAGCGCTCGGGTGCTTCCATTAACTTTTTTCCTATAAAAGACTTCAGCCCTGCGGACATGTTTCGGAGGGCTATTTTTTTGGTCGTCCGCAAAGCGGAAAGCTCCATTGCCTCGCTGACCGAGACTTTCCGCAAAGTGGAAAGCTCCATTGACCCGCCGGCTGAGACTTCCAACAATGTTGGAAGCTCCATTGACTTGCCGGCTGAGACTTCCAACAATGTTGGAAGCTCCATTGACCCGCGTGGGAAACTTCCAACAATGTTGGCGAGCTCCAAAATTTGCCCCAAAAGCCCGCATGCAATGCCTCTACAATCCCCTCCGGCAATGATAGTATCCGCAATCAGAGAGGATGTTGTACCCGACGCCGACGCTGTGTCAAAAGGTCAT
>JAITHO010000107.1 GCA_031279915.1 Tannerellaceae bacterium | reverse complement strand
CCATGGCCTGCCTTGCCGGAGTGCTGGTGATGGTATCGTACAACATGAGCGAATGGCGCACCTTCCGCTCGCTGCTGAAGAATCCCAAGAGCGACGTATCGGTGTTGCTCGTAACCTTCTTCCTCACCGTAATATTCGACCTTACGATTGCCATAGAGATTGGGCTGCTCATCGCCATGTTCTTGTTCATGCGGCGCGTAACCGAAACTTCGAGCGTATCCGTAGTGAGAGATGTTATCGACCTTTCTAAAGAAAGCGAAGCGCAGCAGGAAGACGAGAAGCTGATCATTCCGAAAGGCGTGGAGGTTTATGAGATCGACGGCCCCTTCTTCTTCGGCATCGCAAGCAAGTTCGACGGTGTGATGCATAGCCTTGGCGACAAGCCCAGGGTGCGAATCATCCGCATGCGCAAAGTGCCCTTCATGGATTCTACCGGACTGCACAACCTCGAGAGCCTTCTGCGCCTCTCGACCGACGAGCATATCCAACTTATCCTCTCCGGCGTAAACCAAAAAGTGCGCGACCTGCTATTCAAATCGGGCTTCAACCGCAAGATCGGCGAGGATAACATTTGCAGCAACATAAACGAGGCCTTGGCCAAGGCTGCTCAAAGCTTGGAGTGAGGCCGCTCCCCACAAAAAATCTCCTTCATAATAAAAGCTCGCTTTATGTTGCGCAAGGCATTATAAAGCGAGCTTTTTTATTTCAGAGCTAATGTGTTGCCAGGCTTACAGCCGGCCTTCGTCGGCATAGCTGTAATATTCATTGTCGGCAATGATCAGGTGGTCGAGCAATTTCATGTTCATCAGTTGGGCGGCTTCTTTAACGCGTGCGGTGAGGCGGTCGTCGTCAGGGCTGGGCGTTATGCGTCCGGAGGGATGATTATGGCAGATCAGTATGCCTGAGGCCAGCGCTTGTATGGCGGCGTGCATGATCATCCGGATATCTGCGCTTGTTTCGGTTGCTCCTCCGCGGCTGATTTTATTTTTGCCTACAACTATTCCGGCGGCGTTGGTGAGAGCGATCCAGAGTTCTTCGTGCGGCAAGTCGGCAAGGTGCGGGAAGAATATTGCATGCACGTCGCGGCTATTGGCGATTGCTGATTTGCGATTGCGTTCGCTGGCTGCTCTTCGTCGTCCGAGTTCGAGGGCTGCTGCAATGGTTATTGCTTTGGCTTCGCCTATTCCTTTGAAGGATGCGGCGAGCTCTCCGGCCGATCGTTTGCCTAGTTCGTTGAGGTTATTGCCTGCGGCATGGAGGATGCGTTGCGATAGCTGCACTGCTGTTTCGTCGCGCGTTCCTGTACCGATGAGTATGGCGAGGAGTTCGGCGTCGCTCAGTGCGGATGCTCCTTTGAGCTGCATTTTCTCGCGCGGTCGATCTTCGGTTGCCCATTCTTTGATTGGGAGGTGTGCTTTCATAGTTAAGGTTCGGGATGTATAGTCATTATTTCGGGGGAAGCCTCATTTATTCGCGTATGCGCCCGATGTATGCTCCGTTGCGCGTATCGATTTCGACTTTTTCTCCTATACTGATAAATAGAGGAACTCGTACTTCAGCTCCGGTTTCAAGTGTTGCGGGCTTGAGGGTATTGGTTGCGGTATCCCCTTTGACGCCCGGTTCGGTGTAGGTTACTTCGAGGATGACATGTGCTGGGAGTTCGCAGGTGAGGATAGTTTCGGTGGCGGCATGTACCATAGCTTCCACCATTGCTCCTTCCTTGAGGAACTCCACTCCGCTGATGCTTTCGCCGGCTATGCCTATTTGCTCGAATGTTTCGGGATGCATAAAGTTGTATCCCATATCGTCTTTGTACAGATACTGATAGGGGCGTCGTTCGATGCGCACTTCGTCGACTTTTACGCCTGAGTTCCATGTTTTGTCAATTACCCGTCCGCTTGTAACGCTTTTCAGTTTGGTGCGAACGAAAGCCGGGCCTTTGCCTGGTTTTACGTGTAGAAATTCAACGATAAAATAGTATGCTCCGTCAATATCGAGGCACATTCCGTTCTTGAAATCAGCAGTTGTTGCCATAAAGAAATCTTTGATTTTGGGGGATTAATAATTAATTAACTGTTTGTTATTGTTCGGCAAAGTTAGGCGGGAAGTTCTAATGATGCAAATTCGCTCCCCTGAACCTCAACCAAAGCTTCCACACTTGTGGAGATGGCCACTAATCTGATGCGAAAGCTTCCATACTTGTGGAGACCGCCACTAATCCGATAAGAAAGCTTCCACACTTGTGGAGACCGCCACTAATCTGATGCGAAAGCTTCCACACTTGTGGAGAACGCCACTAATCCGATGAGAAAGCTTCCACAGTTGTGGAGACCACTACTAATCCGATCCGAAAGCTTCCACACTTGTGGAGACTGCTACTAATCCGATGCAAAAGCTTCCACAAACGTGGAGACCGCCATTATATCAGTATGACATTCTCCACGTCTGTGGAAACCATCGTTGCATCACCGAAAAACTCTCCACAACTGTGGAGATGGCTACCAAACCACAATGAGGTCTTCCACAAATGTGGAGATATGCAAATTTCAGAACTTTCAGCCTCCACACTTGTGGAAAGCTCGAAAAACATGAAAATGGAGGTTCCTCACTATATCGGAGCCTGCAACTTTTCTTTTTTATGGAAAAGAATGCATAGAGATTCCTCTATTACACTTTTTGGGAGCTTTCCACAGTTGTGGAAACATTCCCGACAACAAAACGAAGTTCTCCACAGTTGTGGAGCCAATGGATTTGTAAAACAGCTAAAATCCACAGTTGTGGAGATGGCCGCCTTGATGCATTCCTTGGTTGGAGGATAGATTAAGGCCGACGGCAAATCGAATCGGCCCAGCATATTCATAATTCAATAATTCATACCTTTACGGCCAGTATCGTTTTTTTAGTCACACAACTCACTGTAAAATATCATTCCTCATGAGAAAAATTATTATCATCAACGGGCCGAATCTGAACCTTCTTGGCAAGCGCGAGCCTGGCGTTTACGGCAGCAGGTCGTTTGAGGATTACCTTGTTGAATTGCGGCGCATGTATCCGGAGCATGAGATAGCTTACTTCCAGAGCAATTCGGAGGGGGAGATCGTCACTAAGATTCAGGAATGGGGCTTTGAGCCCTGCGGTATTGTTCTGAATGCCGGCGGATATACACATACGTCGGTAGCCATTCGCGATGCCATTAGCGCAGTGCCGGCTCCGGTTGCGGAGGTGCATATCTCGAATGTTCACGCCCGCGAGGAGTTTCGGCGCCACTCTATGCTGTCGGCCGTATGCATCGGTGTGGTGATTGGTTTTGGGCTCGATTCGTATCGCTTGGCTATCGAAGGTTTAATGTCACATCTCTAATTAATTATAAGGAGAAATTATTATGCTGAAACAAACAAAAATTGTTGCAACCATATCCGACAAACGTTGCGAAATTGACTTCATCCGTGCTCTGTATGAGGCAGGGATGAACGTGGTGCGATTGAACTCTGCGCATCTTGATCGGGAGGGGTTCGATAAGATTATATATAATGTAAGGCAGGTATCGAGCCGTATAGGGATATTGATTGATACGAAGGGCCCTGAGATTCGCACGACGCGCTCCGATGATACGATTCCGTTTAAGGCAGGCGACAGGGTGATGGTGAAAGGTTGCCCTGCTGAGCCAACTACTCGCGAGTGCATCAATGTATCGTATCCTAACTTTGCTTCCGACATGAAGGTGGGGGATAATATGCTGATTGATGATGGTGATTTGGATTTGAAGGTTATCGGTAAGGAGGGGGATAGTTTGATTTGCGAAGCTCTGAACGATGCTGCGCTCGGAAGCCGCAAGAGCGTGAACGTGCCCGGCGTGCGGATCAATCTGCCATCGCTCACGGAGCGCGACCGCGATAATATAATGTACTGCATAGAGAACGGCGTGGATTTCATCGCCCACTCTTTTGTTCGCAGCAAGCAGGATGTGCTCGACATTCAGCGCCTGCTCGACGAGCATGAGAGCCGCATCAAGATCATTGCCAAGATCGAGAATCAGGAGGGAGTGGATAATATCGACCAGATTCTGGAGGCTGCTTATGGCATCATGATTGCCCGCGGAGATCTGGGGATAGAGGTTCCGGCGGAGAAGATTCCGGGCATCCAGCGGGTGCTGATTCGCAAGTGCGTGGAGGTAAAGAAGCCGGTGATAGTGGCCACCCAGATGCTTCATTCGATGATAGGCAATCCGCGGCCAACGCGGGCCGAAGTGACCGACATCGCCAATGCCATCTATTATCGCACCGACGCTCTGATGCTGAGCGGCGAGACGGCCTACGGCAAATATCCCCTCGAAGCCGTACAAACCATGACGAAGATTACGGCCGAAGCCGAGAAGACGAAGCTCACGGCCAACGATATCCAGGTTCCCTTTTCGGGAAGCGACCTCGACGTCACTTCCTTCCTGGCCAAGCAGGCCGTTAAGTCGTCATCCAAGCTTAATGTTAAGGCCATTATAACCGATTGCTATACGGGGCGAACGGCTCGCTATCTGGCTGCCTTCCGCGGGACATCGCCGGTGTATGCCATTTGTTACAGCGAAGATGTTGTCCGCACGCTCTCCATGTCGTACGGGATCTGGGCGGTTTATCAGCATAAAACAGAAGATAGGCGATCGTATATCCGCAAGGCTCTGACAGCCCTCATCGAAAGCCGGCACATCACACGTAAGGATATGGTGGTTTACCTGCAAGGCACTCACAGCGGAGGCACGTCATTTCTGGAGATCAACAGCGCCGAGAAGATTCTCGACTGCGCACTGACGGAAGGATAATATCTCAGGCATGACCGATTACATATTAGATCATATAGATCCGGAAACGGAGCTGCTGAAGGAGCTGTCGCGAGAGGCCCATGTCAAACTGCTGCGTCCGCGGATGATGGCCGGCCATCTGCAAGGCAGGATACTGAAGATGTTTTGCCGCATCCTCCGCCCCAAGCTCATCCTCGAAATCGGAACCTACACGGGATATGCCACCATCTGTCTTGCCGAGGGGACCGACAGCGATGCCGTGATCCACACGGTTGAGATTGACGACGAGATGGAGTCCTTCATGATGAAATACATCTCGCGGGCTCCTGGACGCGACAAGATAAGGGTGCACTTCGGCAATGCCATGGAGGTTGTTCCTAAGCTCCAGACCGGCCCCTTCGACATGATCTTCATTGACGCCGATAAGCATCGCTATCCCGATTACTACGACATGGCATTCCCAGTGCTTCGGAGCGGCGGCCTCATCCTTGCCGACAATACGCTCTGGGACGGCAAGCTCCTCAGCGGAGCCACCGACAAGCGTACGTCGGGCATAGCAATCTTCAACGAGAAAATCAGGCAGGACGATCGCGTGGAAAAGGTTATCCTTCCGCTGCGCGACGGCTTGACTGTCATTTGGAAAAAATAAAACACATATAAAATTCAATCATTATGGAAAACGTAAGACTAAGCAAAATAGAACGTCTCCTGCAGAAGGAGCTCAGCGAAATATTCCGTCGTCAGACACAGCTCTCGCACGGCATCCTTGTATCGGTTACAACCGTAAGAGTTAGCGCCGACCTTAGCATAGCACGCGCTTATCTCAGCATATTTCCGTCGGAAAAGGGCGACGAGATACTCAAATCCATCCGCCAAAATGCCCGTACCATCCGCTATGAACTCGGGCAGCAGGTGCGCATGCAGCTTCGCAAGATACCCGAGCTATCGTTCTTCATCGACGACTCGCTCGACTATATTGATAACATCAACAAGCTGCTGAACAATTGAACGTCTCTGCCTACATAGCCCGTCGTTACCTCTTCTCGAAGAAGTCGCACAACGCCATCAACATGATTTCGCTCGTATCGGTGTGCGGCGTAGTGGTGGTAACGGCGGCGCTTGTATGCGCTCTTTCGGTGATGAACGGATTCAACGAGCTTATCTTTCGGATGTTCGGCAGCCTCGATCCGCATCTGAAGGTGACTCCCCTGCGCGGCAAAGTGTTCGATCCCTCAACCCTTATCCTCCGCATCGACAGCCTTAGCGGCGTTGAATGTACTGGGGCTACGCTCGAAGACAGAGCTTTTGTGCGATACAACGGTCGGCTGATAGTGGCCATGCTGAAAGGCGTGGACGACAACTACGCTCGCCTTACCGACATCGGTGGCATCATCATCGACGGCGAGTTCAAGCTGAGCGATGAAGTGGTATCTTATGCCGTTCCCGGAATAGGAGTAGCCGTAGCCATCGGAGTGCATGCCAACTTCACGGCCCCGATAGAGATAATGGCTCCCAAGCGCGACGAGCAGATCAATCTGTCGAATCCGGCGGCCTCCATGCAAGTGGAATATGCCTACGCCTCGGCTGTATTCCAAAGCAACCAGCAGACATACGACGAAAATTTGCTAATCGTTCCCATAAACCTTGCCCGATCACTATTCCGCTACGAAGCCGAGATTTCATCCATAGAGATCAAACTCGCAGCCGACGCCAATCCGGGCTCAGTGAAGAAGCAAGTAGAAGCCATCGTTGGCGATCAGTTCAGGGTAAAAGACCGGTACGAGCAGCAAGACATCGCCTTCAAGATGATGCAAACCGAGAAGTGGATGACCTTTCTTATCCTATGCTTCATCCTGGTGATAGCCCTGTTCAACATGGTGGGCTCGCTCTCCATGCTGATGATAGAGAAGCAAGACGACGTCCGCACGCTGCGAACCCTGGGCGCCGACAATAATCTCATCCGCCGCATCTTCCTCCTCGAAGGCTGGATGATATCCGGCTTCGGAGCAGGGATAGGCCTCCTGATAGGCATCGGCCTGTGCTTGCTGCAGCAACAGTTCGGGCTGATAAAGATGGGAAGCGCAGGCGTATTTGTAGTCGATAACTATCCTGTACTGGTATCAGCCTCGGATCTGGGGGTGATACTCGCAACGGTGATTCTGACCGGCTTCCTGTCGGCCTGGTATCCCGTTTATTGTTTAGGCAAGCGATGGCTCGGGGCGTGACGCTGGAGCTTGTTTATCACTTATGAGATAAAAATACTGATGGACAAAAGCCAGGATATCATCAGCAAAGTAAAAGCCTATTCTGCGCTCATAAGGCAAAGCAATTTTCCAATGCAGATTGAGCAAGTGTACCTGTTCGGATCGCATGCCAATGGCAATCCGAATAACGATAGCGACATTGATGTAGCCTTAGTTGTAAAAAGCTGGGAAGGCGATTACTTTGATGTAATCCCAGCAATCTGGCGGCTAACGGAAAAGGTCGATATGCGAATCGAACCTCACGTGATAGTTCCCCAGGAGGATTTTGCCGGATTTCTAAACGAAATACAGCGAACCGGAATACGGATCGATTGATCGACCGGCACAGTCCGCATCTACATCTACAAATCCAGCCCGATTGCAAATCTGCACGAGCCCGGCTCGGATCATTCCCCTCTGACCATTTTTTTCATTTGGCGAGACCCAAATGGTTTGCCTGTCACCAAATATTTGTTTGGCGAGACCCAAATGGTTTGTCTGTCTCCAAATATTTATTTGGCGAGACCCAAATGGTTTCCCTGTCACCAAATATTTATTTGGCGAGACCCAAATGGTTTGCCTGTCTCCAAATATTTATTTGGCGGGACCCAAATGGTTTCCCTGTCACCAAATATTTATTTGGGCTTATCTGTTAAAAGCTTTTTGCATTTGCTACTAAAAGCAGAGAACTGTGAAAAGCTCACGCGCCCCTGTTTTTTATCTGTTCCAAAGCGTCCAGGCGATGTTGGCCTGGATGAGGAGCATTTCAAGACCGTTCTTGATGCTTGCGCCTTGAGCCTGGCCTTTGCTCAGGAACCGGGTTTCTTCGGGATTGTAGATTAGGTCGTAGAGAAGGTGGCGGGGGCTGAGGAGGTGGTAGGGAATGTCGGGGCAGTTATTACAGTTGGGATACATGCCGAGCGGGGTTGTGTTGACTATAAGGGTATATTCTTCCATTATTTGGGGAGTGATTTGGCTGTATGTGATGCAGGAATGCTGCTCGGTGCGCGAAACGAAGAGGCATTCCAAGCCGAGCCGTTTCAGTCCGTGGAGCACAGCCTTTGAGGCGCCTCCGGTTCCGAGTATAAGCGCTTTTCGGTGTGAAGGCTTGAGGAGAGGCTTGAGGGATAGTTCAAAGCCGGCGACGTCGGAGTTATATCCCTTGAGGATGGCGCGTCCGGAGGGATCTTTGCGGAAGACAAGAACGTTGACGGCGCCTATAATTCTTGCATCATCGTCTATCTCGTCCAATAGATCCATCACCGCGATCTTGTGGGGGATAGTCACGTTGAGCCCGTTGAGTTCGGGATTTTCTTTGAGGATACGCTCCAGATCGTTCACCTCCTTTATTGCGAAGTTCAGGTATTCGGCATCTATCTTTTCGACCACGAATTTGCGGCTGAAGTAATCTTTCGAAAAGGAGTGCCCTAAGGGGAAACCTATTAAACCGTACTTTTTCATATATAATAAGAGATTAAAGCTATGTCAGCTATTTGTTTTTGTTCCTGTATAGAGCGAGCATATTCCGCCGGTGAATGTTTGGGAGCTCACTTTGTCGAAGCCTGCATCGGCAAGCAATTGTTGCATCTCTCGGCCTTGGGGCACAGCGCGTATTGAGGCGGGGAGATAGCTGTATGCCCGTCGCCGGCCCGAGAGTAATAGCCCTGCCAGCGGTATGATTGTTCTTGAGTACACGTAATATAGTTGCTTCATGGGGAAGCTTTGCGGACTTGATAGTTCGAGAACCAATAGCCGTCCGCCGGGTTTCAGTACGCGATGCATCTCGGCTACGCCTTTGCGTATGTCTTCAAGGTTTCGCAATCCGAAGGCTATGGCTACGGCCTCGAAGGTATCGTTCTCAAAGGATAGGCAGAGGCAGTCCTGGTATTCGAATGAGATCAAGTTTGAAAGTCCAGCCCGCTCCGCCTTCATCTTGCCTATCTCCATCATCTTTTCGGATATATCTCCAGCCACGATCTGACAGGGCTGCAAGCGGCGGGCCATTAAGAGCGCAAGATCGCCGGTTCCGGCAGCAAGATCGAGGATGAGCGCGGGAGAGTTATCGATTGCCTCAACAGCTTTTCTCCTCCAACCTTTGTCGAATCCAAAGGAGAGGACGTGGTTAAGCCTGTCGTATGTTCCGGCGATGTCGTTGAACATGCGGAGCGCCTGGAGGCTTTTGCGTTCGGGGCTATCGTAAGGCAGAACACTTTCGGGCGAGGCTGGCTTCTTTATCTCAGCTTCAGCCATTCGGTGAGCTTGCGTTCTATGCGTGCCGATAGATCCTCGTCTTTATTGCGCTCAAAAGCTTGGCCGGTGATGAGTTCGAAGAGCTCGATGTATCGTTCGCTGATGCTGTTTACAAGGCTGGGGGTCATTTCCGGAACGGCTTGTCCGGCCTGCCCCTGAAATCCGTTTGCCATCAGCCATTCGCGAACAAATTCCTTGGAGAGCTGCCTTTGCGGCAGTCCGTTGAGGAAGCGATCTTCATATCCTTCGGCGTAAAAATATCTTGAGGAGTCGGGGGTATGTATTTCGTCGATGAGATAGATGACTCCATCGCGCCGTCCGAACTCGTATTTGGTATCGACGAGTATGAGCCCTCTGCGTGCAGCCATCTCGCTGCCGCGGATAAACAGTTCCATTGAGTATTTTTCGAGGATGTCGTAATCGGCTTCGGCAACTAATCCTTTGCCGATGATCTCCTCTCTCGATATGTTCTCGTCGTGCATGCCCTGCTGAGCCTTGGTCGTTGGGGTGATGATGGGAATGGGGAAGCGCTGGTTTTCGCGCATGTTGTCGGGAATTTGTACTCCGCAAATGCTTCTTTCTCCATTCTTATAAGCCCTCCATGCGCTTCCGCAGAGATAGCCTCTGACGATCATCTCCACCGGAAAGCCTTCACATCGCAGCCCTACCATAACCATCGGATCGGGAGTAGCCAGCTTCCAATTAGGGCAGATATCGGCTGTTGCGTCGAGGAATAGCGATGCAATGCGATTGAGCATCTCTCCCTTGCCTGGGATACCTTCGGGCAGCACCACGTCGAAGGCCGAGATTCGGTCGGTTACTACCATTATGAGGAGGTCGTTGTTGATGTTATAAACGTCGCGCACTTTGCCGCGATATAGGCTTTGCTGTTCGGGGAAGCTGAAATTTGTTCCTGTTAAAGCTGTGTTCATGGTGTATATATTAATGTATAAGATTATTTGCCGACTTTTTTGTTGTTAGCTTCCTTCTCGTAAGCCTCCACAATGCGCTGCACTAGTTTATGCCGAACGATGTCCTCACGCCCAAACTCAATGCATGCTATGCCGGGGATCTTTCCGAGCAGCCTCATGGCATGAACGAGGCCCGACGTTTGCGAAGGCGACAAATCAACCTGAGTAACGTCGCCCGTCACAATCATTTTGGCATTCATGCCTAATCGGGTGAGGAACATTTTGATTTGCGGAATGGTCGTATTCTGAGCCTCGTCGAGCACAACAATGGCGTCGCTCAGCGTTCGTCCGCGCATGAAAGCCAGCGGAGCGATGCTGATAACTTTGCTTTCAACATATTCCTTGAGCTTCACGAGGGGAATCATATCCTCCAGCGCATCATACAGAGGCTGGAGATAAGGGTCGATCTTGTCTTTCATATCTCCGGGAAGGAATCCGAGCTTCTCACCCGCCTCCACTGCCGGACGGCTAAGGATTATCTTGCGAACGGCACGGCTCTTGAGAGCTCTCACAGCAAGAGCAATGGCCGTATAAGTTTTCCCCGATCCTGCCGGGCCCGTAACGAAGGTGAGATCGTTCTCCTCAAATAAGCGAACAAAAAGCTGCTGGTTGGCAGTACGCGCAATAATCGGCTTGCCGTTCATTCCGTAGATAATCAGATTCTCCTGCCGAACCGTCGGCGGAGCTTTGCCTTTCACTATGTCGATTATTATGTCTTCGCTCATCGCAAAGTATTCCTCGCAATACTTCTCAATCTCCCTTACCTTATTCAGGAAAGATTCCGATTCTTCAGCATCGCCTATGACCTTGACAACGCTGCCTCTTGCAACTATACGTAATTTAGGGAAAAGGGTTCTCAGAAGTTGCAGGTTAACATTGTTAACTCCATAGAAGACCACAGGGTCTACATTTTCAAGTATATATATGCGCTCTATCATTCTTGTTAATCTCTTAATGAACACAAAAATACAAAAGCATCTGAGAACTAAGAATTGTAGGCGATTGAACTCTGCAGGCCTGGCACAGCTTATCCTCGTCCGCGCATGACTGAATATAAAAAGAAGTATGCCCAACAGAACTCTCCCCTTTTTCCGAAACAAGCTAAGCCAGCTCCATTTGCGTTTTGAAAAATCCAAATCTCGCAAGCCTGCACGGCACACGTTTTTCGAGAATTTAAATCTCGCAAGCTTGCACGGAACACGTTTTTCGAGAATTTAAATCTCGCAAGCTTGCACGGTACACGTTTTTCGAGAATCCAAATCTCGCAAGCTATTGCGTTTTTTATGAGCATCCGAAGGCCCATTCCGCAGCAACAAAACCAGTCATTATTTAAAAGCCCGTGCAGTAAACATAAGGTTTGCCTGGAAGTTAGAGCAGAAAGTTTTGCAAATCGAAAAAAATAGATATTTTTGCAGGCCGTTTATTATCCAAAGTATTAAATCAATAGTTCTTAGGAGGTAGTTAAAACAAATGTCCGTTGCGACAATCTCGTTGAGAACTCAATCAAAAAATTATTAATCTATAAATTCGTATTAAGAAAGTGAATACTTTAAGTTTTAGAACCATTTCTGCGAACAAAGCAACCGTCAATAAGCAATGGGTTGTGGTAGATGCAACAGAGCAAAGGCTTGGACGCATCGGCTCGAAAGTGGCCAAACTTTTGCGCGGAAAGTATAAGCCCAACTTCACGCCCCACGTGGATTGCGGCGATAACGTTATTATTATTAATGCCGACAAGGTTGTTCTGACCGGCAATAAGTGGGACGGCCGCATATACAAGAGATACACGGGATACCCAGGCGGCCAGAAAACCTACACGCCCGCCGATCTGCAATCCAAAGGCGAAGACCGTCTGTTCCGTAAAGTAGTAAAAGGAATGCTTCCCAAGAACAAGCTAGGCGCCAAGCTACTTGGCAACCTCTACGTATACGCCGGAAGCGAGCACAAGCATCAAGGACAGCAACCCAAATTTGTTGACGTCAACTTACTTAAATAATATATAATGGAAGTAATAAATGCAATAGGAAGACGCAAGGCGGCCATCGCCCGCGTTTATGTAAAGACAGGAACAGGTAATATAAGCATTAACAAGCGCGCTTTAAATGTTTACTTTCCCTCGCCTCTTCTTCGTTTTGTTGTGAAGCAGCCGCTTGAAAAGTTGCAAGTAGCCGAGCAATACGACATTCAGATCAACCTGAACGGAGGCGGATTCAAGGGTCAATCAGAAGCAGCCCGCTTAGCAATAACCCGAGCGCTTATCAAAATCAATCCAGAAGATAAGCCAGCCCTCAGAGCCGAAGGCTTCGTAACACGCGATCCGCGCGTTGTGGAAAGGAAAAAACCCGGACGTCCGAAAGCGCGCAAGAGATTCCAATTCAGCAAGCGTTAATAGCGATACGGCAATCAACAACGTTTAGTATCTAAATCGGCGGGATACCTTTTACATGAGGATATGCGGGAGGCCTACCCGACGATTGACAATCCAAACAAACAGAATGTAAACGAAAAAAAACAGAAACATGTCAAGAGTTAGTTTTGAACAATTATTAGAAGCAGGCGTTCACTTCGGACATCTAAGAAGGAAGTGGAACCCCGCAATGGCTCCGTATATAGGTATGGAGCGCAACGGTATTCACATTATAGATTTATATAAGACGGTAGCCCAGATTGACGAGGCCGCAGAAGTGATGAAGAACCTCGTAAAGAACGGCAAGAAGATCCTTTTTGTAGCCACCAAGAAACAGGCCCGTCAAATACTTGCCGATAAAGCCATCTCGGTTGGCATGCCCTACGTGGTTGAGCGATGGCCCGGCGGTATGTTGACAAACTTTCCAACTATTCGCAAGGCTGTGAAGAAAATGAACACCATCGACAAGATGACCAAAGACGGTACATTCGACAATCTGTCGAAAAGAGAAAAGCTGCAAATCACCCGTCAGCGTGCGAAGCTGGAGAAGATGCTCGGCTCAATAGTTGACATGACACGCCTTCCGTCGGCCCTCTTCGTTGTCGACGTAATGAAGGAACATATTGCAGTGCGCGAAGCCAATCGCTTGGGCATACCAGTTTTTGCAATGGTTGACACCAACTCCGATCCTACGAACATCAGCTTCGTTATCCCATCCAACGACGACGCAACCAAGTCGGTTGAAGTCATCCTCGGAGCCCTTTGCGAAGCAATCAAGGAAGGGATAGAAGAGCGTAAAGTAGAAAAAATAGACTCCGAACCCTCCGAAGAGATTCCAGTAATGTCAAATGTTAAACGAGAACGCAGAAACAAATCCTTCGCTCGCAGAGATCGCACGAAGAAAGAAGATGAGGATGCTTTAAATGCCTCCGTTATCCACCGCGTATCAAAAAATTTGGAAGAGGAATAAGAGCTGAACTAATAAATACAATTACAAAACAATCAAAATATATAGTAAGAACATGGCAATAACAATGGCAGATATATCTCATCTGCGTAAGATGAGCGGAGCAGGAATGATGGACTGTAAGCATGCTCTGGAAGAATCAAGTGGCGATTTCGACAAAGCTATGGAAGTGATACGTAAGAAAGGACAAGCCGTAGCCGCCAAGCGCTCCGATCGCGAAGCTTCGGAAGGTTGCGTACTTGCATCCGCAGAAGACGGATTTGCCGCTATCGTAGCTCTGAAATGCGAAACCGACTTTGTTGCAAAAAATGAGCAGTTCGTAGCCCTCACCAAAGACATCCTTACAGCAGCAAGCATCACCAAGCCAACCTCATTAGACGAACTTAAAGCTGCCCCCATGAGCGACGGCAGAAGCGTAGCCGAACATATTACCGATCGCATAGGCGTAACCGGCGAAAAGATGGAACTTGGATTCTATGAATATCTCAACGGAGCTTCCACAATATCATATATACATCCGGGCAACAAGCTGGCTACCATCGTAGCTTTCAATCAGCCGGTCGACTATCAAACAGCCCGCGAAATGGCAATGCAGGTGGCCGCTATGAATCCCATAGCCGTCCGCCCGGAGGATGTTCCTCAAACAACTATTGATAAGGAACAGGACATTGCCCGCAGCAAAGCCATAGATGAAGGTAAACCGGATAAGCTCATTGCCATCATCGTACAAAGCTCGATACAAAAGTTCTTCAAGGACAATACCCTGCTGAAGCAAGATTATATTAAAGA
>JAITHO010000098.1 GCA_031279915.1 Tannerellaceae bacterium | reverse complement strand
TGGGATGAACAAAAAGTTTTCATGCGGCCAAAGTGGATGGATGGCATCCAGGAAAAGTTTGGTTGGAGCTGGAGGCAGGAAGCTGGGGGCGGAAAGAATCGGCGAACGGAGTGGCGCTTGCGATCTGTGCCCTCAGCGATGGCATCTTGGGGGAAGCTGAGAGGGATCGGCCTCGTACAGATATTCGATGAAGATCCGTAGCGTATTGCGGCAAACGCCGAATCTGCTGCAAATAGATCCGAGAGGATACTTGTTGTTCAGCATTCTGATGATTTGGCCTTCCTTGCCCGAGAGCTTGTAGTATGACGACTTGCGCCCTTTGGGCCGTCCGAGCTTGATGCCCTCCTGTTTTTTCCTGGCCAGAGCCTCGCGAGTGCGCTGCGAAATAAGGTTGCGCTCTATTTCGGCGCTTAAGCTGAAGGCGAAGGCGAGAATTTTGCTGTTGAGGTTATTGCCGAGCTCATATCTCTCCTTTATGGTGAAGACAACCGCTTCGCGCTCCATACATTGGTGCAAAAAACTCATTATGTACATTAGGTTGCGACCAACCCTAGACAGTTCGCTTGTTATGATCCAGTCGCCCTTTTTGATGAGCTTGAATAATTTTCCTAGCTTACGGTTCTTGATTTTGTTGCTCCCACTTACTACTTCTTCTACCCAGGCGTCGATGATTATGTTTCTTTCTTTGGCGAATTGTATTATCTCAAATCTTTGATTCTCCGTACATTGTTTGTCGGTACTCACTCTGATATATGCATACACCATTTTGTATTAGACTTAATATTAGAAACATACCACCTCCCTTTTTAGCAATTGTAATTTTAACTTCGTATATTTGTCGAACAAAAAAAAGAAAAGATGACGATAATCATAGTGAACAAATCCAGGCACTTACTGCCAAATTATTCCACCGACGGAGCGGCAGGAATGGATATTCGAGCTAATATTTCCGAAGAAATAATCCTTCAACCAATGGAGCGGCGGCTAATCCCGACGGGACTGTATGTTGCTATTCCTGCTGGATATGAAGCTCAGATGCGACCGCGCTCCGGTTTGGCTCTTAAGCATGGAATTACGCTGCTGAACTCTCCCGGCACAATTGATTCGGACTATCGGGGGGAGATAGGGGTCATTCTCATCAATCTCTCGAACGTGCCCTTCAAGATAAGCGATGGCGAGCGAATCTGCCAGATGGTGATCGCTCCATACGTTAAGGTTGAATGGAATGAGGTGGATTCGCTGGATGAGACGATGAGGGGACAAGGTGGATTTGGGCATACAGGTATCTAAATTTATTGGAATAAACAAAATGAGAAGAACCACATTATTCATCACAATCGCTCTGATCCTAAGCTCGGCTATGCAGGCCCAGACCATGGATCCTAAGAAGAACCGCAAGTTCGATTACTTCTACTACGAAGCTCTCAAGCTCAAAAATGCAGGCCAGTACGATGCTGCCTTCGATATGTTCAATCATTGCTTGGCGATGGACTCCACCTCGGCGCCTCTGCTCTTCGAACTTTCGGGATTCTACTTGCGGCAGCAACGTATCGACAAGGCGGTTGATATGCTAGGACGGGCGGGCAGATATGCCTCCGATAATATTACGTACAAGAAGGCTCTGGCGATGATGCTATACGAAGCGGAAATGTTCGACCAAGCCATTGAGGTGTATGACGATCTCATAAAAAACGACCCCGGAAACTCGGAGCTGATCTACATCCTGGCCGATCTGCTGACACGATCGGGGCAGACGGATAAGGCTATCGAAACCTACAATCGGCTGGAATCGGTCATGGGAGTGAACGAGGGAATCGCCGTACAGAAGTTCCGCCTATATCATCTGCTCCAAAAAACCGACAGCGCACTGCTTGAGATCGAAAAGCTGGCCGCCAAATTCCCCATCGAGCCACGATACCCCATCATGATAGGCGATCTTTATCTGGATGAGGGCAACACTGCCAAGGCTGAGGAGTTTTATCGCAAAGCATACGAGCTCGATCCCAGTAATCCCTACTACATTGTTTCGATGGCCAACTATTACGAGGCTATCGGTAACTCTGAATCGGCGGAGGCCCAGATACGCGACGCTCTTGCCAGCGATGCGCTTGCGGTGGAGGTAAAGATCGGCATACTATCGCGCTATCTGATTCGCCTCGACCGGCTGCAGGGAGAATCGGGCAAGGCCAACGAACTTTTCGAGATGCTTATCAACATGCATCCCGAGGAAATAAATCTGCGCATCATGTACGCCAGGATGCTTGCCCTCAAAGGACAGACGGAGGAGGCCAAGTTCCACTTCGGGCTGGTCAGCGAAATGGCTCCGGAGCGAGATGAGGCTTGGCAAGCACTCCTCGATATTGCTTTCAGGGAGCAGAACATGGAGGATGCGGCCAAGATTTGCGAGAAATGCATAGAGCTCTTCCCTGATGCCCCCGAATATTATTTTTATTTAAGCATCACAAGGTATCAAGCCAAGGATTATAACGGAGCCCTCGAGGCTTGCCGCAAGGGAGTCGACATCGTTCCGGACGACGACCGCGCTCTGAAGTCGAACTTCTACGGACAATCCGGAGATATACTCCACGAGCTCGGAAAAGCAACAGAAGCTTTTGCCGAATACGAGCGGGCGCTGGCATTCAACGAACGGAATATTTCTGTCCTGAACAACTACGCATACTTCCTATCCCTGCGAAAACAGGAGCTACAAAAGGCCGAACGCATGAGCGCCCAAACTATCAAGATGGAACCCGACAACCCTACTTACCTCGATACCTACGCCTGGATATTTTTTATGCAAGGAAACTATACCCTCGCAAAATTTTATATCGAAAGCGCCATCTCAAAGGATACAACTAACAGCGTTGAACTCATTGATCACTACGGCGACATACTATTCATGACCGGTGATAAAAGCAATGCCCTCAAGCAATGGCAACGGGCCCGCGAGCTTGGCAAGGAGAGCCCAATACTCGAAGCAAAAATCCTGGAGGAACGATACATTGACGACAATGACGCACGAAAATAAATGCCGGATCGCCCTCATCGCCGCAGCCCTCATCCTCGTTCTGGCCGGATGCCGCAGCAGACGGGAAGTGGCCGCCGTTGCCGGAGGAGCACGACATACGGCCGACTTCTTCGAGGCTTGGGAAAAGCGGCATCCCACGTTACGGACTTTCTCGGCGAAAACGAATATGGAGATTCGCTTCCAGGGCTCGGAAATGAAATCCAGAGTTGATTTGAAGATCATTGTCGACAGCATCTTGCAGCTATCACTCCAGCCCATGGCAGGAATAGAAGTGGCGAGGGCCGAATTTAGCCGCGACAGCATACGGATGCTCGACCGCCTCAACCGGCAATACCTCTGCGAAAGCTATGCCGAGCTGAATGCAAGCTCGCCGATTGCCTTCAACTACTACGATCTGCAAGCTATATTGCTCAACCAAATTTTCTTGCCCGGAGAGAGACGCATCACCGCCGAACAATATCCGCGCTTCAGCATGCATCACAGCAATGGCATGGCCGAACTCCGTATCGACAGACCCGACGGCATGAGCTGCATCTTCACAGCCGACGCCGAGGAAAAGCTGCTCGCAACCGGCATCAATCACAGCCAAACACTATACCAACTGAGGTGCATCTACTCCGAATTTAACCCCGATAAGCAGCCCGCCTTCCCCATGCGCATCGCCATGGAAATAGACGACGACGGCGATCGAGCCCTCGACATCAGCATCTCCTTCTCAAAGGTGGAGCGCAACCAAACGCTCAGCCTCGACTTCCCGGCATACAAAAACTACCGCAAGGTTAGCCTCCGACAGCTCATCAACTCCCTCAATATAAAGCCATGAAAAGCCCACTGATTATCCTCCTCACAATGCTCTCAATTGTTTGCTACGGACAAAAATCGGCGCAACTGAAAGAACTCGAAAGCCAGCGCAAAGCAGTTGAAAAGGAGATAGAAACCACAACAAGCTTGCTCGCCGAAACTAAAGAATCGGCACAGCGATCCCTGGCGCGCCTCAACCTACTTTCTGCGCAGATAACACAGCGCAAACAAATGATCGAACTGCTCAATCGCGAGATAACCGCCACCGAAAACGACATCGCCGAAACTCGGCACACCATTGCCGTTCTCGAAAAAGACCTCCACGAAAAGCAGGAACGATACGGAAACTCACTGCGCCTCATCCAAAAACATCGTAAGACACAAGACAAGCTACTCTTCATATTCTCAGCATCCGGATTCGCACAATCATTGCGGCGCATACACTTCCTCCGACAATATGCCTCACGACAGCGCAGCCAGGCCGCCGACCTCACAAAGCGACAGAAGGAAATCATCACCAAAATAGCCGAGCTACAAGCCGCCCGCGACGACAAGCAACAACTACTCATAGTTCGCGAAAACGAATACAGCAAAATTGAAGAAGACGAAGCCATACAAAAACAATACGTAAGCGAACTCAATCGCCAACAAGGAGAGCTACAACGCGAATTGCAGCTCAAGCAGCGCCGAGCCGACCTCCTCAGTCGCCAAATAGCCCAGCAAATCGCCGACGAAGTAGCCCGCGAACGAGATACGCGCAGGCTCGACACGCAGCTGGGCAACGACCGATCTGAGGCCATCGCTCAAGGAGAACGGCTATCCGAAAACTTCGCCGCCAGCCGAGGACTACTAGCCCCGCCACTCAACAAAGCCTACACCATAGTGCGCGACTACGGCGAGCAAACCTATCCAAACCTGCCATACGTACGCACCAACAACAACGGCATCGATCTGCAAACCACAGCCGACGCCAACGCCTGCGCCGTGTTCGAAGGAGAAGTGCGCACCATCTTCAGCTTCTCACAAGGATTCTCCATAATCGTGCGGCACGGCAACTACCTCACCGTATACAGCAACATCAAAGATTTGTACGTGGGGCGCGGCGACCGCGTCAAGGCACGACAGCCGCTGGGCAAACTCTTTGCCGACGACGATAGCGACCGCTCGGCCACACTCCACTTCGAGCTATGGCTCGAGAACGAAAAACAAAATCCCAGGCCATGGATCGGGCAATAAGGCGCGGCTGATTTCCCCACAAGGCGCCTCGCCCGCCTCCCTCCCTGTCTGCCTAAAATTTGGCGGCTTCCCATCCCCACGGAAGTCGCCAAATTTTTTTCTGCCCTATACATTATATATATACATAACAACAGCGGATTCCTGGGACGATGCCCGCCAGCCTCCGTCGTCCCAGGATTTTCCTAGGATGCCAACCCTCCGAATCCAAAAGTCCCAGGATTTTCCCAGGACGTCATTTATGCGCCTGGGAAATGCCAGAACTTTTTGTTCGGCTAAATCACCAAGGTTGGTGGCATGAAAACTTTTTGTACAGCTCACTAAAGTAAATTGGCGGCATGAAAACTTTTTGTACAGCCCACCAAAGTAAATTGGTGGGATGAAAACTTTTTGTACAGGCCTCCAAAGTAAATTGGTGGGATGAAAACTTTTTATTCAGGCCGCCAAAGTAAATTGGCGGGGTGAAAACTTTTTGTACAGGCCGCCAAAGTAAATTGGTAGGGTGAAAACTTTCTGGCAATGGCTCCAAAGTTGTTGGAAGCTGAGAAAATTTTTTGGGGATGAATTTGGTGGGATAAATTAGGAGGAAAATTTGGAGATTGTATTTATATGCCATAATTTTGCCGGTGAAAAATTTTAGAGAAATATGGCATGTTAGTAAGCGTTAGAATAATAGCATTTTTAGCTATGCTGCGGGATGACGAGCACCTCAATCTTGGTTTGACTTTGCTGGAAGATTGGCGTGAGGATGTCGCAAATATTTCTGCGCTTGGGCCTAAATGGGATGAATATGAGGCAGTGGTTCAGCACGAGAATCAGCTGTTCCAGATCTCTAAAGCCTCCCCTCAAACGCGGGGAATAAGGCGGGAGGATAAGGTTCGCGACGGAATTTTCCGCGAAGTTCGGAGGTTCCTGAAGTATTATTCCAGATCGGATAACCCTGCTCGCAAGTCGGCCGCCGTTGCCCTGCTTTTCGTGATGAAGGACTACAAGGAGGCGGCGCATCGCAACCTTTTCGGCGAAACGGCTTACATCCGTAACTTCCTCCAGGATTTAGGCAAGACGGAGCATCAGGGGCAGATCACTGTTCTGGTGGGATTGGCGGAGATGCTCGCCGACCTGAGCGTCGCCAACGAACGCGTGGATAACCTTTACACCGACCGGCTTCATACCGTTGAACAGCTCGATGCCCTGGGCAAGCGCGTGATCGTAAGGAAAGAAGCCGACGGACTCCTGATCGGCATTCTGCAAGCAATCAACAGTATTGATCATTACAACTCGATGACCGCAAAGGATGCGGCGCTGAGCGAGCGACTTGAGCGCATGGCGCGGCGATTCCACGGCCTTCTCGACAAGCTAAGCAGAGTGGTGTCGCAGCGCAGCGGAAGGCATCGCAAGGCATCCGACGAAAACCAAGCTTCCGACGAAAATCCGGCCTCCAGCACGACCCCCAGCGCATAAAAAAATCGTAGAGATGCGGCGCACCTCTACGATCGGCTGACAATAATTAAAGCGAATACTAATTCGGTTCTTATATGGATTCGAGGAATTTGACTACGGCTTCTCGGTCGGTTTTCGATAGCGTTCTGTATTTTTCTTTTGCGAACTGAGCATCCCCTCCGTGCCACATGATGGCTTCATTGTAGTTGCGCGCTCGCATGTCGTGCAGGTGCTCGCCGGCTCCGGTGCACTTTTCCGACAGGCCGCGTCCCCACAGAGGCATCGTGCGGCACCATCCCGTGCGTATGTTGTTCACCATCTCGAGGCGGTGCTGGAGGAGGTCGGTGTAAGGCCATATCTTTTGGTGCGGATAGCGGGGCAGATGTCCCTTGACCATTGGGTCGCCGCTGTAATCATCCGCTCCGGTAGTCCAAGAAGGTCGATGGCAGGCGATGCATCCCATCTCGTAGAACTTCTCCTTGCCCCGCTTTACGGCGGGATCGTCGAGGTTGCGTGCGGCGGGAACGGCCAGTCCGCGGTGCCATACCATCAGGTCGGTATAGTCCTTGTCAGACATTTCGGCTGGGAGTTCGCGCGACATGAGGTAGCTGTAGATTTCCTGCTCCGTTTGTCCGAGTGCGGCTTGAATGTCGGCGTTTTGCGACATAGCGGTTGCGTAGGCGGCGGTGATGTAATGATAGCGTCGGTCGGAGCGCGTCACGTTGGTGATGTTCCAGATAGCGTTGGCTCCGGGGCCATTCTGCAGTGTTCCTCTGGAAAGTCCGTAGGTATAGCGTCCGGGATGCGAAGTCCCGTCGACCTCTTTGATGAAGTTCTCGGGTCGGTACTTGGCATCGTTCAGCGTAAATCCGCGAGCCTTCTCAAGTTCGTACTGAGCGATCAGCGAATCGTCGGGGATGGCATCAATGAGGCCAGTGCCATAGAGGCCAATCGTAGCCTCCAGCCGCACCTTGTAGAAGTCGGGCATAGGAACGTTGATGGCTTCCCGGTCGATAGTTACTTCGGGATAGATTAGGCTATATGATTCGCCGTCGGGGAAGATGTTCCCGTACTGGTCGGTATGGTTCTTCCACTCAATATGTATTCCCGATTCGTCGATAGGTGGGAGGAATGGCGGCACGGCTTGTGTTTGCGGCATTCCTGTGAGCTGCGGAACGTAGTTATCGTTCTGGTCAATAACCACCAGCAGGTATCCGTTCCCATAATCCTTAGCCCTGTAACGCTCCATTCGCTTCCCGTGTCCGTAGCCGGGATGGCAAGTAAGGCATGAGCTTCTGACAGACACAGGGCCCAGTCCGGAGCGAATGCCGGAGGCATTAGTTGTAAACTCATTCTCAAAGAATCCTTCGCCTATCTTGAACCTCACCATCATGTCGGCATCCGCCTCAACAACCGGCGTCGGCTGTTCGTAGGCAAAAGAAGTAGCATTAAAAGCAGTGCCGAGCTTTCCTCCGGTATAATATTCCTCCGATAAATCTTCTTCAGCGATGGGATCCGGATCGCTGCCTTCCGAACATGCAATTGCTATGCAGAGCAGGAAGCTCATAGCGCAGAGAATCTCGGCGAGCTGCCTCACGGTCATCTTAATCATCTTACACATCTTATACATTATATATATACACTACTTGTTCAACACGTTTTTCGCTCCTGTCAGAACTTCGGTCAAGTCATTGCATGCATCCATCGCAGCTCCCGCCTCGTTGGAGGTGAAATGCTGAGCGAAAGGGTAGGGGATGGCATTGATGGCCGCCAGAGCCTTATCGATAGCAGCAATCACTGCGGCATCCGTAGCCGAGTCAACGCGCTTAATGTATGCGCTAACCGATGCATCGCGGGCGCCCTTATCCACTCCGCCCAGATATGCATTCTGGATGCTGATGATATTGCCGATAAAGTCGGCCTTAGAGTTAAAGCTGTAAGGCGATTCGATGTAGTTCACGTCCTCACCCGTATAAGGCATGCCTATCTTCATGGCTCCCACCTCGTCGGCTATCGTTATGCAGCCTTCGAGGATGGTTTCGCAGGCATCCAGTACCGACATCTTAGTGCTGCCGGCTTTTCCCGCCTGCTTCATGTCGGCGCCGTAAGAGAGCTTGCCGCTTGAGGTGGTGACAATCATGTCGAGCTCTTCAATCTTAGCCTTTTTCTCGGAGCTAACATTGTCGATGCCCGCCCATGCAGCTTCGAGGCGGAAGCATTGGTTGCGGAGATCGCCCGCCACGGCCGCTGCGTAGATAAGCTCCTTGTCGGAGATCGATCCCGCCGCTTTGGGCTGTCCGTTCTCAAACAGAATGTACTCAATGCCGTGAAATCCCAGAAGGGCGTATCCGAGGAAATCAGCCACCCAAACATCTCCTGCCTCGCCCGACATGCTTGCGATGTGAGCATCATTAGCGAGCTCGGCAACCAGCTCATCTTTCGCTAATGGCCAGGTATCGATGTGGGGATCGATGCCGAAATCGCTTGCCGCTCCGAAAAGGAAGGCCTCGCTCAGCTCCCAGTAATCACGAGCTTTCACCCAGCTATTGGCAGCAGCCTCAACATTGGCGGCCGTTTTGTTAGCTTTCAAGGCAAGCAGGGCATCGTATAGGATGATGCTCTCGTCGGCCAGCGAGCGATAGGTCGTGACCACAGTCTTATCAACATATTGCTCGACGATGGCGCTCATTTGCGCCTCTTTCTCGGAATCATCCTCGTCGGCAGTCCCACCTTTGTCGGAGCATGAGAAAGCGATGGCGACAATCGGGATGTAAAATAACGCGCGCTTAGCGGCGCATAAAAAGGTATCAATCATTTTCATTGTTATATATAATAAAAGGTTGTTATTAGAGTCTGTCAGTTGAAGAATCCAGAGTAGGCGATGCCTATCATGAGGCTGTTCTCGTTATTATACTGAGATTTCAGCAGCCCCGCGGCATATTCCAGCTTCACCACCACTTCGTTGATGGGAAAGTAGTTGAAGCCTCCGGAGATTCGTTGTCTGCCGCACCATTCATTGTCGGTAATGTTGGGCGTTGTGCGATACATAGAGTCGTAATACTCGTAGCGGCCGAATGCATAGAGTTTTTGCTCGCCGTATTTTCCTCCGGCGATGAATGGCATAAAGTCGTATCCGGCTTCTATGCCTGTGCAGAGGGCCTCGGAGGCGACGTTGGTGCGAGGCGAGGGCGAGTTTTTAGTCAAGCTTTTGTTGTATTTCGATATCTCCTCAGAGTCTCCAAGGCGGCCGTAATCGAAGTACCCGCGAGCAATGATCCCCCCTCCCTTATAATCGAAATCCAGGGAATATACGCCGACGGCTCCCTTGATATGGCTGTATTTCGTAGAGCTCGATGGCTGAATGCTGTTGTTAAAGCTGTATCCATAATAGGCCGCTGCTCCGATACGAAGGCCGCGAAGCCCGTAGTTGTCAATCCGCAGCAAACCCGCATACTTATTGGCCACTTTGAACTCATACGGAGAGGCAGAGGCTCCGCCAATCCACTCGCGCCTGCTGAATAGCTCCGAGTCGAGGCCCGGAAGAAGCTGGGCCTCATATCGCCAGACTCCGATGCGCCCCCAGAGGCTGATCCCCGTTTCGTGCCAAGTACAAGGCAGGATAGTATTCTCGCCTTCAGGACGAAAAACCGTAAAGAACTCGTTGGGAAGATGGCGTCCGTTAGTGTATCCCACGGGAACTATGATGTGACCGGCGCGGATGTTGAATGCCTCCGAGAAGGTTCGCTCAATCCAGAACTGCTCGAGAACGACCTCGCCGCCGCGCTCTATTTCGCCCTCATATTCGCCGGCCTCCTCGGCTTCGAGCTCAACGGCGGATTCGGTTCCTCCGTGCTCGAACTCAATCTCCGAGTACATTTTCCATTTTCCTCCAAAATTATAGCCGACGGCGAAGGCAACATGAGGCAAATCGAAGCGCCCATGGCTTCCGGCCTTAGCATAATCAGCCGCGTGCGTATACCTGTTTATATTATCGCTGAAAAAATTACGGCTGAGAGCCACCTCGCCATATCCGCCCAAAATAAGCTGAGCCTTAGCTCCATGAACAAGCATAAAAGCCGTTACCAATACAAATAATACTTTAATCTTCATCTGATCTACTGTTTTTCGTGCGACAAAAGTAGGTCTCATACAAAAGCCTTCCTTACGCGAAAAGGATTTAAATTTTAATCTGAGGGAATTTTGCAGCAATAGATCGAACAACACCACAGCGCCCATCCCTCTCCCAGGGCCAACATCTCTAAACTACTACCCACTTTGCCGAGAAAACAATATTTCCCTCCAATCTCTCCTATAAACAACCTTTAGCAACCATAAAAACAAGCCTCAAGAACCGCCAGCGGGATGAAAATTACGGTGGAAACTAACTTTTGGGGCTGCAGTGATATTTTGTCGCACTACAAAACCTTGCCGTAAGTTTGCGGGAAAGAAATGTTGCACTACAATAGCTTGCCGTAAGCTTGCGGCAAGGCAATGTAGTACGACAATAGCTTGCCGTAAGTTTGCAGTAAAATAA
>JAITHO010000065.1 GCA_031279915.1 Tannerellaceae bacterium | reverse complement strand
TCAATTTTTCGCAAAGAATCTTTATGACACTTTTTAACGAATCATTTTTTCGCAAGCTTTCGTCACGTGACTTTTTGCCGAATTGTTTTTTCGCAAGGAAAATACACGTGTCTTTTTCTCCGAATTTTTTTTCGCAAGGAAAATACGCCTGGCTTTTTGTCAATTTTTTTTTCCGCAAGGAAAATACAGATGGATTTTTCTCCGATTTTTTGTTCCGTAAGGAAAAGATATCTTATATCGCACAAAAACAATGTGTGCACTTAATTTTAATAGGTAAAGAATGAAAACAAAAATTATTCTGGCCGGCGGTTTTCTTGGATCCGGCAAAACAACTTTGCTGCTTAAGGCGGCGCAAATGCTTGGCGAGCGGGGCCTTCGCACAGGCGTCATTACGAACGACCAGGCTCCGGAGCTAACCGACAGCCTGCTGCTGCGTCATGAGGGGCTACGGGTTGAGGAGGTGAGCGGAAGCTGCTTCTGTTGCAATTACAAGGCTTTTGCCGAGGCGGCCCAATCGCTGCGTCGGGATTCGGGGGCTGAGATTATCCTGGCCGAGCCGGTTGGCAGCTGCACGGATCTTTCGGCAACCGTTGTTCAGCCCTTGAAGGCTTACGGGGCGGAGGATTTTGCTGTTGCGCCGCTGAGCGTTCTTGTCGAACCGCTGCGCTTGGCGATAACACTCTCCAGCGGCGCTACGGATTTTCATGAAGATGCGGTCTATATCTGCCGGAAGCAACTTGAGGAGGCGGATATCATCGTCATAACGCATGCCGACAAATGGGATGAGCAGGCGCAGGAGAATGTTCGACGAACGGTTGCCGAGAATTTTCCGTTGGCAAGCATCCACATCGTCAGCTCAATTACGGGCCAGGGAATGGATGGCTGGCTTGATGAGGTTATGAGCGATAAGCCTTCGGGCCGACAAATTGCGTCGGTTGATTACAACCGCTACGCTAAAGGGGAGGCTGGGCTGAGCTGGTTCAACGGCACTTTTTTTCTGCACGGCGAGGGCGTGGATTGGAATCAAGTTGCTGCCGAATTGATGAAGCTGCTTGAGGATGCGTGCGATGAAAGAAATTTTGCGGTGGGGCATGTGAAGCTGATCTTGGAGAATTGCGAGCAGTATGTGATGGGTAATATGACGGCTATGAGCTCGGAGATTTTGATGCGCGGCTCGGTTGATCGGGTTCCGGATGTGCGGCTCACGCTGAATGTTCGCTTGGAGTGCAATCCGCTGTTTTTGGAAAAGACGGTTCAGAAGAGTTTGGGATTGGTGTCGAAGGATAAGTTCGTTGTAGAGACTGTTGCCTGGCGCTGTTTTAGCCCGAGCCGGCCCGAGCCCACGTACAGGTTTACGGAAATTGTGTAAGCTCTAATATTTATAGATTCATGAAGAAAATGATTTTTTTGTGCCTGACGAGCCTGCTGCTGCTCAGCGGTAAAGCTCAGGAGGCGGGGATGGCGATCACCTACCCTGCCGGCGAATTTTTTGTCAGCATACTGTCGGAGGGCGGTCGAACGGCCAATGCGGGATTGCTGAAAAATGCGAGCGCCGAGCAATTGGCGGAGTATCTTCCCGATGGAACGTTTGAGCTGGAAGCCCAGGTTTTTTTGGTGCGGGCCAAGGGCAAGAATATTCTGATCGATACGGGATACGGGCGTTACCTGTTCGATAACCTTCAAAAGCTGGGCGTTTCGGAGGAGGCGATTGATGCGATTCTGCTAACTCATTTGCATCCCGATCATACGGGCGGCTTGCTGCGCAACGGGCAGGCGGCTTTTCCGAATGCAAAGGTTTATCTGTCGGAAAAGGAATATGAGCACTGGTCGAAGCAGTCAGACGGCTCTGCGGGCATTGCGGCTCTGCGAGAATATGGGGAGAGGGTCGGCCGCTTTGTTCCGGAGGCGATCAACAGCCGGGGCTCGGAATTGCTTCCGGGGATAAGGGCGATTGAGGCCTACGGACATACTCCGGGGCATACAGCCTTCCTGATTCAGTCTGAAGATGCTCAATGGCTGATTTGGGGAGATGTGGCGCATGCGATGCCGATTCAAATGCCTTGCCCGGAAGTGGGGCTTGCCTTTGATTCGGATTTGGAGCAGGCGGTTCGTACGCGCAAAGACTTGCTTGACTATGCGGCCAAAAATCAGATGACGATCGGAGGCATGCACATTCCATTTCCGGCCGTCGGGAAGCTATCCGTTGGAAAGGCTGCCTCAAACCGGGGATTTGTTTTCACCCCTCTATGCTTATGCGAAGGATTTTAAATTTTTATAAATACTGATGATTATGAAGAGAATGATTTTTTTACTTGTAGCTCTTGCAAGCATAACTGCTACGGCCCAAACTTCGGGCGCATTGCTCCCCGACACTGTTGAACGCACTGTAACTCTGGGCAACGTTATCGTTACAGCTCAGCAGCGCGAGCAGCAGCTTCTTGACATCCCGACGGCAATCTCCTCTGTGGGCGCTGCTTTGTTGGAGAATACTCATACTACTACAATGGAGCAACTTGCGGCTTTTGTTCCCGGTTTGAATGTGAATGTACAGACGCCGCATCGTCCGTCGCTATCTATTCGTGGACTTACGAGCGACGAGGTTAGTCCAACTGCTCAACCACGTGTTTCCGTCTATTACAACGGAGTTCCGACCAGCCGTGCAAGCATGTCGCTGGCCGAACTTTACGATATGGAAAGGATAGAAGTCCTCAAAGGCCCTCAGGGAACGCTGTTCGGACGCGGAGCTCAGATCGGGGCCATCAGTTTGGTGACCAAGAAGCCCGTGTCGGCCTTCGGCGGCTATGTTTCTGCCGGCCTCGGCAATTATGCGGCTAAAGAAACCGAGGCTGCGATTAACCTTCCGGTGATTCGCAACAAACTGATGTTCCGTTTGGCCGGCCTATATAGTTATCAGGATGGCTACGTGAGGAACCTCTCAGGCGGACTGCTGAACGGCAAGAATACCGTTGGCGGAAGGCTATCGGGCATGTGGCTGCCTTCGGAGAAATTCAGTCTTGGCCTCGTGATCAATTATCAGTCTGACGATAATCCGGGCACGGCCTTCATGTCGAAGCGCTATCCAAACTCCAGGGGCGAAAGCGATATCTTTAAGTATGAGGCCTCGCTCGACGAGCAGAAAGAGTGGTTCAATAAGAGATCGGTTGTAGGCGGATCGCTCAATCTCAGGTATGCGATTAGCGAGCATTATAGCCTTTCGGGCTTGACGTCGTACTACCGCAACGGCGTAGATCATCGTTGGGATGGCGATGGATCGATCGCTCCGGCAATAGATATGGCCGAGTACGTTGACGCAAGCCAGTTCAGCCAAGAGCTGCGATTCTCCTTCGCGCCGAACGAGCGTTTGGAGGGTTTCGTTGGAGCCGGCTACTGGCGCGAGAGCGTTGAGCAGAAGTATTGGTTTGGGCCGAACGAGCAATACATGGCTTTCCTTATATTCCAGATGCCGCAGTACATGATAGGGCCGGATGGGGTCGTAGGATTTCCGATGCCGACCGTCCCTAACGATCCTCAGCTCGGTCCGCTGGCCGGATTGCCTCTCCCAACCGATCATGAGGAGGAGAGCGTTGACGGAGCCCGTAATCAGGCGTCGGATCTCTTCGCGGACGTCACTTACGCCATCCTTCCGAATCTGAAGCTCACGGCCGGCCTCCGTGCAACGTACGAGAGCTATGTCACCTCCCGCGAGGCCTATATGATCGGCAACACGCCGTCGATGCTCGGGAATTTGCTCGGCAGCGCGCCGAACTTCTTCTTCGCTCCAACGGCATATACGGAGATCCGGAAAAGCTTTTGGTCGGCCATATATCGTGCGAATTTGCTCTACGAGATAGATGATCGCTCCAATATATTTGGCGGCTATGCTCGCGGACGCCGTCCTAATGTTCTGCAATTTAATTCAGCCGGCCAAAGCGAGATCATGAACTCCGAGAGTGTTCATAGCTTCGATCTTGGCTATAAGTTGGCATCTCAGCATCGCCTCTGGCTCGACGCGACGCTCTTCTACCAACTCTACAATAATTTTCAGACAAGCAAATGGGATGGCGCCAACTATCTAATCGCCGATGCCGGTCGAGCTACCTCCTACGGCTTAGAGATTACCGCCAAGGCCGCCCTGAACGATTACTTGGAGTTATTCGGCAACTATGCTTTCATCCATGCCCGCTTTGACGACACCGACAGTAATGGCGACCCGCAGGAATATGCCGGCAATACCTTCCGCCTCACCCCAGAGCATAGCTTTTCGATAGGGCTCAGCGCCAAAGTTCGGCTGTCGAGCAAACTCCATCTCCAGTTCACGCCAACCTACTCGTGGAAGAGCCGCATCTGGTTCGAGGATTCCAACGATCAGCAGCCCGAAGATCCGTCTCTCGCCCGCTTAGAGCAACCGGCTTACGGCCTTCTCAACGCCAATCTGGCTCTGCGGTACATCCCGCAGAACCTCAGCCTCTCCATCTTCGCCCACAACGCCCTCGGCGAACGCTATCTGATCGGAGCCGGCAACACCGGCATGATGTTCGGCGTCCCCACCTACGTTCCCGGCTCCCCAAGAATGATAGGAGCCAAACTCAGATGGCAGTTCGGAGATTAAGGATCCGGCAAGGCGATAATCCACGCCGACCTCTCAAACCCAGTCAGAAGATCAGATCGATGGCTCTCATGAGCCTATCCGTTTCGCAGATAACAGAGATTATTCTTCGGTAATGCTCAATCTCCTCGTAGGAGAGCGTCCTTCCTCTGCGATCTTTCAACCATTTCCGTGCAGGCAGGTATCCACCGATGTAGAAGTTCCAAGCGATCTCAGGGACATTGTCAAAGTATTGGGTATCGTTAATCCAAACTTTGCGGTCGTGGTAATTGCCGGATTTGTCGGTAAAAGAAATCTCGATTGTATTGCTTCCAGTTTTGGGGAAATTAGCGACTTCAGCTTCGGCGAGGTTTTCCATTAAATGCAGATGCCGTAATTTCTCTCCTAAGGTCGCTAAGTTGCGAAAGCGCTCTGCATTTTTTGGATATGGAATGCGCGGGAAGTCTGTCTTCAGAAATTCCCGGTACTTCTCTCTATACGAAGGCGCATGCAGAACAGCGTAGATGTAATCGAAGATTTGTTCAGGCGCCGGAACGAAATCTATAAGATTCTCAAAATATATTAGGTACTGCTCATTCAAATTCGGAGTCTTCTCTATTTGTCCAAAATGTTCTTGATAGAGGTAGAGGGGGAAATTATAATACGGTGCAAACGGTTGAGAGCTTTTTTCATTCATCAGATTTGTGATGAAGCAAATAAAATGTTTATGTCCGCCAAATTGTTTAGATAGAATAAGCCCGATATTTTCCTCCTTCTGCAGATAATTTTGCATGACAGAATATCTATCTCTTTGGATGTTGGCTAAATCATAATTTATGTATCTAACGTCGAATGGGCGATACATTATCTTTTGATTATTTTCGATAAATGCTTCAAAACTAATAAACCGGTTATCATCTCCGGTAACTATTCCGTTTATAAAAACAGAACATAACTCATTTATTGCAAATCCCTTTTTGTATTCTTCTTTGAGAGAGAAATCTTTGGGAACGAAAAAATAATCGTTTGCTTGTGGAGTAAGTTGCTGCCATGCGATTGATTGCAGGTTGTTTGCTAAAAGGAAAGTATATTTTTCCTGCCGTTTGCCGTATAACTCGTAATGATAGATTTCTGCAAGTTTGTTTTTATCCGGTGAGTAGATCTGCTTGTTAGCGGTTTTCACAAAAATATTAATACTCACGCCCTGCTGTATGTCAAACACATTTTCGTCTTTACCGCCATCAGGTACAGTTTCTTTTTTCTTTGCGTTACCGTGCAGGTCAAGAATATATATTTTGTCAAAGGTTTCCATTAAGGATCTGCGCATTTGTCGATGTATCCGTCCGTCAATAAAGGTATTGTTGGAGATGTAGGCCAAAATGCCGTCTCTGTTTTTTTCGATACAATGCTGTCCGAAGCGGATAAATTTTATGTAATCGTCGGAAAGCGGCTGCATATTACGTTCGTTCAGATTCCTTTTATAATCGCTAATTAAATCCAGAATCCACTTCCCTTTATTTTTACTTTTCACATTGTAGGGTGGATTGCCTAAAATGACCATCACTGGGACATCGGTTTTGATTTTATGCGCTTCGGTTGATTCGTCGCTTAGCCATTTATAGAGGCCCAGCCTTTGTACGTTTTGTTTTGGTTCTTCCAGGCTGTCGGTAAGATAAATTCGCAGTCGCTGATTGTTGGGATTGTTGTTGGGATTATGGCCAAATTCCTGTAAGAGGAGTTCGATTTTCAAATGCGCCATCGTATAGGGCGACATCATGATTTCAAAACCGTTGAGGCGGGGAATCAGGTGTTGGCTCACATAATTATCCCATGCGCCTGCGTTATTTGCGAACTTTTGATTAATCTTTCTTACTAGTTCTGCGAGAAAAGTGCCGGTTCCTGTGGCTGGGTCGAGAATTTGTACCTTATGGTATTCTTTGTCGTTGATAATGACTTTTGAATTGTCGGCTAAACCTTTTGCGAGATTAAAATCGTTTTGCAGGATGTCGTCAACGGCATTGACGATAAATTTTACTACGGCCGACGGAGTATAATAGGCGCCTTTGGCGTTTTTCAGCTTTTTGTCGTAACGGGTAAGGAAGTCTTCGTAAAAATGCAGGAGGGGGTCTTTGTCTTTGCTCTCAAATTCTTTGCGAATGGCGTCGATATCTACGTAATTGAACATATCGGCGAGCGCGTCGACTATCCAGCTGATGCTTTCATCAATGTCGTAGCCGGCTATATACTGAAACAGTTTGCGCAAAAAGGGGTTGGACTTGGGAATGAGATTGGCTGCCTGTTGGCGTGTAAAATCCGTAGGCGAATTATTTTGCAATCGTGCGACGAACATACCGTAAGCTATGGTTTGGGCGTACATATCGGCAAATTGCTTTTGATCCATTGTTGGTAATAATACCTCTTGGAAATCTTGTAGCTGTGCGTTTAATGCTGAGGATTTTTCTATTACTGTTTTTTCAATTGCTTCTGATAAAACTTGGGTTTTGGCTGCCATAAATTCGGCTAATTGATTGGAATTGGCGATTGGCTTGCCGCTGTATTGGGAGAAGGTTCTGATCTGTTCTATGAGCTTGTTGAAGTTTTCGGGGATTGGGGCGATTTTGTCTGGCTGTATTTTTCCAATAGATATTTCGGAAATGAAATTTTCGTCTTCAAAGAATTGGAAGGTTAGGTAATCGGTGATGATTAGATTGGCGAGCGCTTTTTTGTAGCGCTGAAATTGCTTTTGGTAGTCTTTTGAGTTCAGATTTTTGCCTATATCTTTTGCCTCGACATAGCCGATGGGGATTTTGTTTTTCAGGAGAGTGAGGTCGGGGGCTCCGCAGGCGATGTGTTGCGCTTCGTTCACGACTTGATAGCCGGTCATGTTTTTGAGCAGGCTTTCTAATGCTCCGCGAAAGGAGTGTTCGGTGGTGATTCCTTGCGAATAGAGGGCTGAGATGGCTTGGAGGTATCTGCTGATGATGTTTTGCATGGCTATTATTGTTTTGCTGTCGCGGTAATTGCCGGCTCTTATATCAGGGGTTGGGAGATGGGGGATGCAGGATGGCGCTCAGGAAATGGCCTTGGCGTACTTTGGCGGCTACTTCGGCGACGTGGGCGGCATAGTCTATGTAGCTTGCGGGGGTGATTTGCGAGAGGAGGACGGGGATGTCGCGAAGGCTATCGACTGCTATGCCGAGGCGGTTGGCGGATACGAAGTGGCTAAGGGCAGAGCGGCGCCATACGATGAGGGGCTTTTCGGCGGCAAGGTATAGCGAGAGCTTGTGGGGGGCATTATATATAAGGTAGGGATCGCAGTTGTCGGGGCTATCGCCGTCCCAAACCAAACCCCATGCGCCTTTGATTGCGGAAATGTTGTCGGGACTGAAGGCGCCTTCGTAGTGCAGGCGGGGATGGATGGATGGGTCGGATGGGATGGATGGGCATGAGGCGCCGTAGAGATGGAGGTCGACGTTCCATGCTGAGGCTTCGCTGATGAGGCTGGTAAGGAAGCCTGATTTCTGGAGATTGCCGGCAAAGACCAGGGATCGTATGTTGGGCTCGCGATAGATTTCGCTATCGTCTGACAGATAGTCGAAGAGGGTGAGGATGCGCATCGGGACGCCTACGCCCCGGCGATGCAGCTCGTCGGCCATGGCCTGGCTGTGAACGATGAGCTCGTCGGCTGAGTTATAGAGGGCGATTTCGCCTGCCGGATCGATTCCGGATCGCAGGAAGGCTACGTCGTGAACGAGCAGCGTGATCCGCAGGCCGCGCTTCCGTAGGCCGCCAACTATGCGCGTTGCCATACGCGAGCCGGTGAGCTGAACGTGCACCTCGTTGCCTGCCCTGAAGCGGAAGGCGAGGCTGCCGGAGTATATCCAGCGGATTATCTTCCCTACCCTAAGGCGGTCGAGCCCTGCAAAGTTCGGAAGGCGGATGATGCGGAAGCCGTTGCGACGGTAGATTTCGTCGGCATCGCTGGGAGCTTTGAAGCCTGCGTTGCGGCGATTTTTGTAGAGCTCGCCCCAGGTATTGATTTCGTATTTAGGCATATTGTTGATGGGCTTGCATGGCGCTTTCTATCACTTTGTCCATGTCGTAGTATTTGTATTCGGCCAGGCGACCTCCGAAGATGAGCTTGGATTCGCGCAGGGCGAGCTCGCGATATTGGCCGTAGAGCGCATTGTTTTTTTCGTCGTTGACGGGATAGAAGGCTTCGGCTCCTTCGGTCCATTCGGAGGAATATTCGCGGGAGATGACGGTGAGGGGCTGGGCGCCAAATTCGAAGTGTTTGTGTTCGATGATGCGCGTGTAGGGCGTGTCGGCCGATGTATAGTTAACGATGGCGTTTCCCTGGAAGTTATCGGTATCGAGAGTTTCGGTTTCAAACCTCAGGCTACGGTATGCGAGGCGTCCGAATCTATATCCGTAGTATTCGTCGATTTTGCCGGTGAAGACTATCCGCTCGGCAATGCTTTCGAAGTATGGTCGGTTGCTGAAGAAGTCGGTGTTGCAGCGACATTCGATTCCGCTAAGCAGTGCGTCGACCAGTCGGTTGTATCCTCCGATGGGCACTCCCTGGAAGGGGTCGTTGAAGTAGTTGTTGTCGAAGGTGAAGCGAACGGGCAGCCTACGGATGATAAATGCCGGCAGCTCGCTGCATTTTCGTCCCCATTGCTTCTCGGTGTATTCTTTTATGAGGATCTCGTAGATGTCGCGGCCCACGAGGAATATGGCTTGCTCTTCGAGGTTGCGTGGCTCTGCGATGCCGGCGGCCAGTCGCTGCTCGTTGATTTTGGCGCGAGCTTCGGCTGGGGTTTTCACTCCCCAAAGGGCGTGAAAGGTATTCATGTTGAAGGGGAGATTGAATAGCCTCCCTTTGTAGATAGCCACAGGCGAATTGGTGTATCGGTTAAATTCTGCGAGCGCGCTGACGAAATTCCAAACCTTGCGGTTGGAGGTATGGAATATGTGCGGCCCGTAGGCGTGAACATTGATTCCCACGGTTTCATGGCAATAAATGTTGCCGCCGGTGTGAGGCCGTTTGTCGATAACGAGGCATCGCTTGCCTGCATCCAGCGCTAGCCGTGCGAAGGTGAGGCCGAAGAGGCCTGATCCAACGATGAGATAGTCGTATGTTTTCATTCGAATATGAATTATGAGTTATGGATTCAAAAATAATTATTCCGAGCGGCTTTGCTACCATCGCATTTTGTCCGAAAAATTCCCCCAGCCCTTTGCTATCATCGCATTTCGCCCGAAAAATCTTCTCGACCCTTTGCTACCATCGCATTTAGCCCGAAAAATTTCCCCAGCCCTTTGCTACCATCGCATTGTTCTCAAAAAATATCCACAACCCATTGCGATCATCGCATTATGCTCAAAAAAACGATTTGGAGGCAATGCGATGATCGCAAGGACGAAAATGGCCGTTTTTATTGCTTTTCCGGAGATAATTACTGTTAAGAAATCTGCCTTGAAGGCAAGTTGAGAGTAGCAGTGGCCTAAAAAATTCGAGATACCGACAAATTGACACTAACATCGGTCTCAAAAAAACGTTTTAACGACAAATTGACAGTAGCCTTGACCTGAAAAAAGCGATTTGAGAGCTTTGCGATGATCGCAGCGCTTCCAAACGATTTTTTTGGCAAAATGCGATGATCGCAATGAGGCTGCCGCTAAGGATGGCTGCGCCGCATGCGTGAGTTGCCCGGATATTTGCTTATGTTGTCGCGAATAAACTCCATTTGCAGGTAGCCAATTTGCTTGTATCCTTCGGAGCTCACGTGGACGCGGTCGGGGAGGTAGTATGGCTGGAAGTTGCTCGAATCGAATCCGCAGAGGCGAAAGAGGTCGAGGTACGGAATGTTGTTTCGTTCGCAGATGTCTATCTGGTCGTCCACGTAGCTCTCCATCTTGTGGCGAACTGCGGGGCTGTCGAAGCGTGGCAAGGAGGTGAAAAACAGTATGAGGGCATCCCTGTTCTTACGCTTGATGAGGCGTATGCTCTTGATGATGCCGCCGTCTTGGGTGCTGTCAACTTGGCCGCCGGTTAGTCCGAGGGGGCTGCGTAGCACGTCGTTGCTCGAGGCCCATAGGATATAAACGTCGAATACCGGGGCGCGGGCAATTTGTACCGGGATGTTCTCTTCGTGAGAGATTGAGCTGAATCCGGCGCCTTCAATTCCGCAAGAAACCACGTTGATGTTGCCCACGTAGGCCTGCCAAATGTGCTTAGCTTCTTCGGATTCTTGCCTGGCGGATATTGATCCGCCGAAAACTCCCACTTTGAGCCGTCCGTCGTAGTGCGGAAAGTCGGCAAAGTCGCTGCATCCCGGCAGGCTGGCGAGCGAGAGGAGGGCAGTGAGCAGGGCGGCTGTGAATTTTGAGTAGAGTTGCATGTAATAAGTATATGTATGTAGAGTAATTATTTCAAATGAATTTTAAGGCATCGTTGGTGCAAAAGGCGTCGAGGTCGAGCCCTTCGAGGTCGATGGTGATAGCCTCGGCTCCGCTTTGTCGGAAATATTGGTTCAGTCGTTTTTCTTCGGTGAGATTATAAATGCGTCGCCACCCGGTGGCAATAAATTTAGCTGGGGCTCCGGCGAGCGTGCTGAAGGGTTCGACGGTTGCGGTGTAATCTTTGGTAAGCATAGATCCGGATGCCACGATGGTGTAGGCCGGGGTTCGAACGCCCTTCTTCACTATCGTTCGTCCGCCAATCCAATTGTATGGGCCGATCACAATCTCGCGGCAGTTTTCCCGCACCTCTCCGGTATTTATGTTGATCATGTAATGATAATCGGTATCCATAATCGTGCTGTAAAAACCTATGCGGCCATAAGCGCCAACATGGAGCCGGCGCTGAATCAGGAAGGTGACGCACTCGGTAATGAGTGTCTCGCCTTCGAAGATGATCTGCCCTGAGTTCTCGATAATGCAGCCGCCGCCGAGGATGAGCTTTCCGCGAAACACTATCTCGCCACGGTTCAGTATCTTGGTGTAGCCCTGTCCCTTCAGGTTATAGCCGCCAATGATTATCATTGCGGGAGTGACCTCGCCTTCGATGCGAATCTTCCCCATCTTATATACCTTGACCTTGCAGTGAATCCTAAGCGGAAGCCTGCAAGCCTGTCCAAAAGGTAGGCAGCGGAAGTTATACCATATTGTTTTCAGCAGATTGATACGAAGCTCGCCCCTCCAGTTGATGAAGTAGAGCTTAGTGTTGTGGAAAAGTCGTTTCAGCCTTTCGATATTCATTACTTCTTTTTATTTATAAACATATTCAGAATCTGTATTCTCTCTCTACGGGCCATCCCTGCAAACCATGAGATCGACAGCACCGACAGCACGCAAATAGCCGTCGTAATGCATAGCCGCACAAACGACGAGGGCAGCAACTGCACCGCCATATATGGAAGAATCCAGCAGAGAGCCGTCACCACGGCAGGGCGCAGCAAAGTAGATCGGCAATAAGCGGAGATCGAGAATCCGAGCTGCCTCCCCACGATCTTTATCCGAACCAGATGCGCCACCGCCAGCAGCCCTATATGCACCCAGAAAACCGTAGGCGGACTGCCTCCGAGCTTCAGCCCCAGGTACGAGAGCGGTATCACCATCCAAAACATCAGCCCCACCGTCGACATCAGCAGCCTCACGTTGCCCGTCGCCGCATTAGCCATCACAAGCGGATTAGCCATAGCCTGAAACAGCGAAACAACCATCGACAGCTGCACAAACAAAGCCGTATACTCCGGAACCTGCTTAAGCCATAGCCTCAGAATAATATCCGTCTCCATAATTATAGGCAACGAAAGCAGCATCACCAAATAAAACGACAGCCGCGAGCCCAAGAATATCAGCCTGCGAGTATAATCAAGATTCCCCGCAGCATAACTTTTCACCATCTGAGGATTGATAGCCACCTGAAAATTGTGGCAAAAATTCCCGACAGCCATCTGCACCTGCGCGCTTATCCCTTTAGCCGCATTCACCGCCGGCGTGAAGAACATGTTAAGCAATATGCTCGGCCCATAATTAAGACAAACATGAGCCACATTGCCAAACAAATTCCAGCCGCAAAAAACCAGCATCTCGCGCGAGAGAGCAGAGTTGCGCGCAAACAGCGCCCGAGTCTCCTCAAAGTTCAGCCGGCAATAAACCACATACAGCAGCCGCGTAGCAACCTGAACGGCGCACACGAAGATCGCATACATCAGCAGCTTATCGGCCGCAACAAACGTCAGCCCCCAAGCCCCCAGCAACCTGCCTCCAGCCTCAAATATGGAAATCCATGCAAACACGCTCATCTTTTCGCGAGCAATGATAGCCGCATTATAAGGCACCGTAACGAAGCCAACCACCGACGCCGCCAGCGAAATCTGATACACCCAGAACACCACCTCGAATCGCCCCTCCGGAATCACAATCTTGTGCTGCAAGAACCACAGCCCAACCGTTTCGCCCACCAGCAATATTATCAGCCCAATCGCACAATGAATCGCCATGCTCACGCCAAACACCGTTCGCAAGCTCCCCACCGTACGGCGACCAAGCTCAAAGTTGAGATAACGCTGCGTAGCAGCCGTCATCGCCAAATTAATGAACGAAAAAAACGTCACCACGCTGCCCACAACCTCATACACCCCGAAATCCACGATTCCGAGAATATTCAGCACAAGCCGCGACGTATAAAGCGAAGCAAGCATCACAACAAGCGTTCGCACATAAAGCGCCGTTGCATTGCGGGCTATCAGCCGGTTATTTTCTTTAGGATGAGTTGTGTGATCCTCCATAAATGGTATTACAGTTCCTGCGATTGGCGGCAAAAATAGAAATAAAAACCAGGTTCCTCCAAACCGTCCGCTCTCCCCACCCGCTTAATCCCAACCCGATTGCCAACCTAAGCAATCGCCCAAGCCCCAATCGCATCATGCCCCCAGAAAAATCCAGAGCAGAAATTCGAATTGCATTCCGATTTAAGAGTCTTTTGGAGGAAAATCAAAACAAATTTATCTTTGCCCGAAGCCATAAGATGCTGATGACAAATATTTTTTTAGAGATTAAGACTTAAAACAAATGAGTATAATTAGTGGGATTTACGATTCGCGTCAACAATTGAAGTATGCTTTTATAGTAGTGGCTATTATGATAGCCATTGCTTCATTGTTGGCTTCGAATGCTTTGATTCGTAAGTTGGAGTCGGAGGAGCGTGAAAGGGTAAAGATTTGGGCAGAAGCAACGCAGGCCTTCTTGAAATATGAAGGTGATGACCCTGAGCTTAATAAATTTTTCCTGAATATCCAGGAATCGAATACAACGATTCCGGTTTTGCTTTGCGATGAAGATGATAGGATTATAGCAAAGAAGAATATTGATGTTCCTGAAAAAAATGCAGATATTTTTCTTGCGAAAAAGATTGTTGAGCTAAGGAAAAAGAATAAGACTATTCTGATTGATTTGCTTGATGGAACTTTTCAGCATCTGTATTATGACGATTCTATTATATTGAAGAGGCTGATTGTTTTCCCGTACATACAACTTTCAGTATTGTTTATATTTATTTTAACAGCCTTTTTGGCGCTTTCCAGCACAAAAAAGGCTGAGCAGAATAAGGTTTGGGTCGGTTTGTCGAAGGAGACGGCGCATCAGTTGGGAACGCCGATTTCGTCGCTGGTCGCTTGGGTAGAGTATTTGCAGAGTAAAGAGCTTGACATGAATTTATTGGAGGAAATGAAAAAAGATGTAAAACGCTTGGAAATTATAGCAGAGCGTTTTTCGAAGATTGGAGCAAAACCTGATCCTGTTCCGATTGACATTTCCGAATCTTTGCATACAGCTGTGGGATATATGCAAAACCGGATTTCTCCCAAGGTGAAGATTCAAATGTTATTGCCTGACGAGCCGGTGCCGGTGATGATTAATGATTCTTTGTTTGCTTGGGTTGTTGAAAACTTGATTAAGAATGCTGTGGATGCAATGGAGGGGCAAGGTTGTATAAGTATTAAGGTGGAAACGACGCGAAAGGAAGTTTTTATAGATGTATCTGATACGGGTAAGGGGATTCATAAGTCAAAGTTCCATGCCATTTTTACCCCGGGATATACTACGAAGGCACGTGGGTGGGGGCTTGGTTTGTCGTTAGTGAAGCGTATCGTGGAATCTTATCATGGCGGCAATATTTTTGTTAAAAGTTCGGAGATTGGTAAGGGTACGACTTTGCGGATTGAGTTACGTAAGTGGAAGCAGTAGTTCTGCCATAGTCTTTTGTAGGGTGGGATGCAAAAGGTCTGGAGCTATTTCTGTTAATGGCTGAAGTACGAACTTTCGATGGTGCATGAGTGGGTGGGGAATAATGAGGTTTGCATGAGATAAAATGAGGTCGTCGTATAGTAAGATGTCGATGTCAATGAGGCGATCTTCCCATTGATTTTTGTTGTGTGGTGGTCTTCCTATTTCTTGTTCGATTTTCTGGGTAATGAAAAGTAGCTTGTGTGGAGTGAGAGTAGTTTTGAGGCATGCGGCGGCGTTCAGGAAGTTGTTGTCAGATGTAAATCCCCATGCTTGTGTTACAAAAAAGGAAGACAGGGCCTGGATTTTGCCGGCTCTGTCTTCTATCTTTTGTATTGCGGTGAGAATGTTTTGTTTTTTGTTCCCTAAATTGCTTCCCAGCGCAAGGTATACATAAACCATAATGAATTATAGTAGTAGCATAGCGTCGCCGTATGCTCCGAAACGGTATTTTTCTTCGACAGCAATTTTGTATGCATCCATAATAAGATCGTAGCCTCCGAAGGCCGCGGTCATCATTAGTAAAGTGGATAGTGGCATGTGAAAATTGGTAATCATCCGGTTTGCTACGCTAAATTCGTATTGCGGGAAGATAAATTTGTTTGTCCATCCTTCAAATTCTTTTAATCTGCCTTGCGTACTGACAGCTGTTTCAATGGCCCTCATCACCGATGTTCCTACGGCGCAGATGTTGCTGTTTCGTTCTTTTCCGGCGTTTACGACTCTCACGATGTCGGAATCGACAATCATTTGCTCAGAATCCATTTTATGTTTTGTGAGATCTTCAACATCAATATCGCGGTAGTTTCCCAATCCTGAGTGTACGGTGAGGTATGTGAATTTGCAATCGTTTATTTCCAATCGTTTCATGAGCTCTCGGCTAAAATGGAAGCCGGCGGCTGGTGCGACGACAGCTCCTTCTACAAGGGCGTAAATTGTTTGATAGCGCTCGGCATCGACAGGTTCAACTTTGCGGTCCATATATTTTGGAAGTGGAGTTTCTCCGAGAGCATATATTATTTTTTTGAATTTTTCGTGATTGCCGTCGAACAGGAATCTTACGGTTCGTCCGCGCGATGTGGTGTTGTCTATAACTTCTGCTACTAGGGAATCGTCTTCACCGAAATAGAGTTTATTGCCTATACGAATTTTGCGTGCGGGATCGACAAGTACATCCCAAAGGTGCATTTCAGAATTGAGTTCCCTGAGCAGAAAGACTTCGATTTGTGCGCCTGTTTTTTCTTTGTTTCCGTACAATCGTGCCGGAAAGACTTTGGTATTATTGAATATGAATACATCTCCTGACGAAACGTATTCAATAAGATCCTTAAAGATTCTGTGTTCAATTTTACCTGTCGCACGGTGTATCACCATCATGCGCGATTCGTCCCTGTTGTGTGCCGGGTGAGAAGCTATTAGCTCTGCCGGCAATGTGAATCTGAATTTTGAGAGTTTCATATTATTACTTTTTCCAAAAATGAGTCAATTTCATCTGCCTGTAAGCACATGTCGAGTGTTACTTCACCGATTCGTGTGCGCTGGAGTGCAATAAGATGCGCTCCCGATTCTAATGCTATTCCAATGTCTCTTGCCAAGGCGCGGATGTATGTTCCTTTGCTGCAAACCACTCTGATTTTAATAGTGGGCATTGCATATTCGAGCAGTTGGATTTCGTCGATAACCAGAGTTTTGGGTTTCATTTCAACTTCTCGTCCTTTCCTAGCATACTTGTATGCTCTCCGACCGTTTACTTTGACGGCCGAAAAGGCTGGAGGAATCTGTTGGATTTCGCCTGTGAAATGCTGGAGAGTTTCGTTTACAAGTTCTTCGGTAATATGTTCGGTTGGATATAGGGCGTCCACTTCTTTTTCGAGATCGAATGAGGGGGTAGTTGCTCCGAGTTGAATAGTTGCGACATATTCCTTAGTGCGATACTGTAACTCTTCTATTTGTTTTGTTGCTCCTCCGGTACAAAGGATCATCACTCCTGTGGCTAATGGGTCGAGTGTCCCGGCGTGTCCAACTTTCAGTTTCTTTACGTTCAGCTTCCGCGAAAGTTTATATCGGAATTTGTTCACCAAATCGAATGAAGTCCATCGAAGAGGCTTGTCAAAGAAAACGATTTCGCCTGCTGCAAAGTCCATTAAACAATCTGCATTTTTTGTCCGGCTAATAGCAGGATGATGATCAGAGCGCCCAGTAGTATTCTATAATAACCGAAAGCTTTGAAGCCGTATTTAGTTACATATCCAATGAAAATGCGTATTGCCGCGATTGCAACGAGAAAGGCTACTACATTTCCTATAAGCAGTATCAAGATATTTTCGTTAAACATGAGCATGTCTTCGCTTCCTGCTTCGGAAAATAATTTCCAGACTTTCCATGCTGAAGCTACGAACATTGTGGGCACGGCCAGGAAGAAGGAGAACTCTGCAGCTGTTTTTCTGCTAAGCTTTTGAGCCATTCCTCCCACTATTGTCGCCATTGATCGAGATACCCCCGGAATCATTGCTATTGCTTGAAACAAACCGATATAGAAAGCCTTCTTTGCCGTAATTTCTTGTACCTGGCTGGGACGATTAAATAACCTATCAACAAATAACATGAAGATGCCGCCTGCAACGAGCATAACAGCCACAACCCATACGTTTTCGAGTAAGCTGTCGATATGCTTGTTCAACAATAATCCGCAGATTCCGGCCGGCAGGAAAGCGATAAAAAGTTTCAGGTAGAAATCCCAGTTGCAGAAAAAACGCCGCCAATACAAAACCAGTACAGACAGAATCGCTCCAAATTGGATAATTACCGTAAAAGCTTTAACCAGATCCGTGCTTTCCATTCCCATTAAATGCTGGGCTATGATCATGTGCCCTGTAGACGACACCGGCAGAAACTCTGTGAGCCCTTCAACTACGGCAAGGATAATACTTTCCAGAATGCTCATTCCAAGCGCTTCTTTTCCTTCTTGTTGTATAGAATACCAACGATGGTGAGTGCAAATCCTATCACCGTAATGACCGGCGCAAATTCTATTCGGCGCTTGCTGAATATCTCAGGATTAAACGATACGCCGTCTTGGGGAACTCCTCCTCCGCTCATTAATGCAAAACCTATTATAATTATTATAACGGATATACCTATTAATAAATAATTAATTTTTCCAAATGCAAAATCTTTTTGTTCCATTGTTTCTCTTTCTTATATATAATACATTTTATCAATATCCATTCTCAGATACTTGTTGACCGCCATAATTGTGGTCAGCAGTGTAAGAATTATCCCCATCAAAAATACCGTTGCACATACCATAGCCAATGTTCCGACATTAAGCATTTTAACAATGTCGGTTAGCTCGCCTTGTATATAATATAAGGTACTGATAAGCATAATTATCGCAAGAAACGACGCAATAATGCCATTCACAATATTATGCGTGATAAACGGACGGCAGATAAAGCCCGCCGTAGCGCCAACTAACTGCATCGTATGAATAAGGAACCGCTTCGAATAAATTAACAACCGTATAGTATTCCCTATCAAAACAAACGATATTGCCATCAGCACCACTGCCAGCGCCAGAAGAGCCAAGCTCAGTTGCCTCATATTGTCGTTCACTATCTGCATCATATCCTTGCGGTATAAAACCTCTGACACCGACGCATATCCGCGCACTTTCCGCTCGATAACCTGCATACTGTCGGGATTTGCATATTCTGGGCGAAGCCTCACTTCAATCGAAGCCTGATACGGATTGTCGCCCAGGAATAATACCGGATCTTCGCCAAGCTCTGCTTTGAGTTCTTGAGCCGCCTGTTCTTTAGAGATATATTCCGTTTCGCGTGTGAAACGCATATTGTCTAAAGTTGATTGGATGCGCTTGATTTCGGCCTCGCGCATATCATCTTTCAGCATAACCGAAAACGAAATGTTCTCTTTGACGTAATCCGACAAACGATTACCCATTAAGGCTATCAAAAAAATCAACCCCAACAGGAACAGCACCAGCGCGATACTGACAATTGAAATAAGGCGGGAGTGAAAAAATGATATAGCCTTAATTTTTTTAGGTTTCATTATACAAGCTTATTATTTTAATTCAAAGAATGGGGAAGTCTGCATTGTACAGCTCCCCCATTCAATTAAAACATAAAACGAAAAGTCGCTAATTATATTGTTTTTGTTTACTATTGATAAATGGCCGCAACCCCCGGCAGGGTTTTGCCTTCAATTGCCTCAAGCAATGCACCGCCGCCTGTTGAAACATAAGATACCTGTTTCGACAAGCCAAACTTCTCAATGCATGCTACCGAATCGCCACCGCCAATCAACGAAAAAGCGCCGTTCCGGGTGGCCTCTGCAATCGCTTCGGCAACTGAACGGGAACCGTGCGTAAAGTTTTCGAACTCAAACACTCCCGTCGGACCGTTCCACAATATTGTTCTTGATTGTTGTATCACTTCAGCGTAGATTTTTTCCGTTTCCGGACCTATATCGAGGCCCTCCCAACCGTCAGGAATCTCATCAACTTTGCAAAACGACGTGTTTGCGTCGTTCGAAAATGAATCGGCGATTTTTGCATCAACGGCCAATACTATTCTGACGCCCTGTTCGGCTGCTTTCTCCAATATTTGCAAGGCTACTTCCAGCTTGTCGTCTTCGCATATAGAGTTGCCTATTTTCCCGCCAACTGCTTTTGTGAACGTGTATGTCATCCCACCTGTTATAATGAGATTGTCAACTTTGCTAAGTAAATTTTGGATTATATCTATTTTCGACGATACCTTCGAGCCTCCCAGAATGGCGGTAAAGGGATGTTCAATATTTTTCAGAACTTTCTCAACGGCTGCCACTTCTGCTGTCATCAAGTATCCAAACATCTTATCCGCAGCCGCAAAGTATTCAGCCATTAAAGCCGTGGATGCATGAGCGCGATGGGCCGTTCCGAAAGCGTCGTTTACATAAGCATCGGCGTATGAAGCCAGCTTTTTGGCAAATTCCTTTTGGCTCTGTTTGATAGCTTTTTTGGCGGCTGCTACCTCTTCGGCCGGAGCGTCTTCAGCCAGGCCTCTCGGTTTTCCTTCTTCTTCAGCATAGAAACGCAGATTTTCAAGCAATAAGGCTTCGCCTGGCTTGAGGGCTGCCACTTTAAGGTCGGCATCCTCGCCAATGCAATCATTTGCGAATAATACGTTTACTCCAAGAAGCTCTGATACGCGATTTTGAATATGTTTTAACGAATATTTTTCCGTAACGCCTTTCGGACGTCCCAGATGAGAACCGATAATTACGCTGCCACCATCGTTCAGAATTTTTTTCAGGGTAGGAATTGCCGCGCTAATACGCAAATCATTAGTAATATTGAAACTTTCATCCAGAGGAACATTGAAGTCGACTCTCACAAAAGCCTTTTTGCCTTTAAAATTGTATTTATCAACTGTTTGCATGAGTATAATATTTTTAAATGAATTATGTCTGCCATTAAAAAGTTAGCAAATTTAGTCAAACACATTTGATATTACAAACCGGTGGCGGCAAACGCATTTTCTTAGTCTTAAAATTACATGGAATAGTCACTTGCTGCCTATGCTTGAGCGCCGCTTACTTTAAACCTTACGCGCAAGCGGCCCTGACTAAATTCACAATTAAGGAAACGGAATATTCCTATTTCGGAAGTATTTTGAACATGTTCGCCAATACACGCGCAGATGTCATAGTCGCCAACACGAACAATGCGGATGGTACTGCTTGCATCGTCAGGCAGTTTGCTTAAATCGACCCATTGTGCCGCTTCTTCTTTCCTTACATATTCAATTGTTACGCTCAGATTTTTAGCAATAATTTCATTTACTCTCTTTTCGACTTCTGCAAGTTGTTCCTCGCCTGGATCTTCTGGCAGCAGATAGTCGCATTTGCTCTTTTTGCGCTCGATATGGGCGTTTTGCGAACGTCCGCAGCCGAACATCCTGACCATTGTTTGATTCAGGATATGTTCTGCCGTATGCATTTCGGGGCAATAATCTTTGTTACTCTTGTTTAATGTGGTGATATCCATGTTTTTGTTGTTACTTATTTTTTGTGCGGCAAAGATAAAAGTATTTATCTCAAAATTCCTATCGGATACTGGCTTGTGAAGGGCAAATGCAATAAAAAAAACGGCCATGCAAGCTGGCAAAGCTATTATGCAACTCAGCCTTGCTCCCGCAATGCAAGCTCCCGCGGGCGGCAACATTGCAAAAGCTTGCGAGAAAAAATCAATGTTTCGCAGAGTTCGGCTCGTTCTGATTTGTAAGCAACCTGGCATGAAATAGCTGGAGAAATATAGCGCAGCGATTGCAAATTGGCGCGATCGGGGGAGTTTCCCCCCGGGGGGATTGGTGCGCCGGACGCGGGAGACGATTCCCCCCTGGGGGGATTGGTGCGCCGGATCTGGGAGACGATTCCCCCCTGGGGGGATTGGTGCGACGGACGCGGGAGACGATTCCCCCCTGGGGGGATTGGTGCGCCGGATCTGGGAGACGATTCCCCCCTGGGGGGATTGGTGCGCCGGAT
>JAITHO010000025.1 GCA_031279915.1 Tannerellaceae bacterium | reverse complement strand
CCGAGCGGTATGTCGTAGAAGATCTCCACACGGTCGCCCGATATATACTCCTGCTTGATGAGTATGCCTCGCTTTCCGAGACAGAGGGTCATGATGGGGCCTATGTAGGTTGTATTGGTGATGACGGAGGCTCGGATGTATGGTTCGTCGATGTGCTCAATTAGGGTTGGGTCGGGCAGGCCTCCGGGGTTATGCACTTCGGTGCAGGAGCCTTTCTTGTCGTACACTTTGTATGATACGTTAGGGACGGTGGTGATAACTTCCATTCCGAACTCTCGTCCGAGTCGTTCCTGAACGATCTCCATGTGCAGCAGTCCGAGGAATCCGCATCGGAATCCGAATCCAAGGGCCACTGAGCTTTCGGGCTGGAATGTAAGCGAAGCGTCGTTGAGTCGTAGCTTCTCGAGCGAAGTGCGGAGGTTCTCAAAGTCCTCGCTGTCGATGGGATAAACGCCGGCGAACACCATAGGCTTCACTTCTTCAAATCCGGCAATAGCTTCGTTCGCTCCGCCCTTCACGTGGGTTATGGTATCTCCAACGCGCACTTCGGCTGATGATTTGATGCCTGAGATTATGTATCCCACGTCGCCTGTGCTTATCTCTCGTCTGGGCGACATCTCCAGCTTGAGCACGCCCACCTCGTCGGCGTCGTATTCTTTGCCGGTGGCTATAAATTTCACCATATCTCCCTTGCGAATTACTCCGTTCACCACCTTATAATATGCAATTATTCCGCGGAAGGAGTTGAACACAGAGTCGAATATCAGGCATTGCAGCGGCGCATCCGGATCGCCCTTTGGCGGCGGAACCTTCTCAACGATTGTGTCGAGAATGCGGAACACTCCCTCGCCGGTCTTGCCGCTGGCCCGCAGGATAGTGTCGCGCGAGCATCCGAGCAGCTCCACTATCTGATCCTCCACCTCATCGGGCATGGCGCTCGGCAGGTCGATTTTGTTAATAACCGGAATGATCTCGAGGTCGTGCTCAATGGCCATGTATAGGTTCGAGATAGTTTGGGCCTGTATTCCCTGCGCGGCATCAACTATGAGCAAAGCTCCTTCGCAGGCGGCGATGGAGCGCGAGACCTCGTAGGAGAAATCCACGTGCCCCGGAGTGTCGATCAGGTTGAGGATGTACAGCTCGCCGCCGCAGTCGTATTCCATCTGTATAGCATGGCTTTTGATAGTAATTCCGCGTTCGCGCTCCAGCTCCATATCGTCGAGAACTTGGGCTTGCATGTTTGTAGGGTCAATGGTTTTAGTGTATTCCAGAAGCCGGTCGGCCAGGGTGCTTTTGCCGTGATCAATGTGAGCGATAATACAGAAGTTGCGAATATTTTTCATTGTTACATTGTTTATTAAGTGAACAAATATAGACAGATTAAGCGGAAACTGCGCATTTCAAGTTGCGACTATCAGGCTTGGGGCGGATGTTCGAAAGAAGCAGCTCATCCAAAAGCCGTCCTGCATATCCTTCCGTCGGCAAAATCCGAGCTTTTGTTGCAACAACATGACTTGCCGGAAAAAATCCGAAGCCAAATCACAAGTGATTTAGTCTGCGGAAAATAATCTGAGGTCAAATCATAAGTGATTTAGTCTGCGGAAAATAATCTGAGACCAAATCATAAGTGATTTTATCTGCTAAAAATAATCTGAGATCAAATCACAAGTGATTTTATCTGCGGAAAAAAATCTGAGGCCAAATCACAAATGATTTTATCTGCGGAAAAAAATCTGAGGCTAAATCATAAGTGATTTAGTTTGCGGCAAATAATCTGAGGCCAAATCACAAGTGATTTAGTCTGCGGGAAAAAATCTGAAGTAATATCACACATGATTTGGCTTGCGGAGAAAAATCCGGAATGAAATCACTTATGATTTAGCTTTCGGAAAAAAATCCGGAGTGAAATCACAAGTGATTTGGCTTGCGAAAAAAAGTCCGAACTCACATTTGGGCGCTGACAGCCCTCTGCATTTTCAGTGGCATCAAAATTATCCGCAAGGAAGTCAGATTTGTGATTGACAAAAGATTTCCCTCTGCTGATGCGGCAACGGCAAGACGTTGAAGGCATATTGTTTGCCCAAAGCGCTCCGCCAAGGCGCTTTTCATCTCACAATTGATAATAGGGCGTTCGGATTTGGATTCGATTTTAAATACTCATCGGAATACTCTATTTTTGGACGATTCAAAACATATAAGCATGGTATTACAACAACACATTCGTCATTCCTTCGAATACATCACGGAATTGCTCGATAAAATGGAACTGCAAAGGGCCTTCGAAGCAATCCGCGAGCAACTCGCTTATGCGAACTCCCCTGCCCTGTCTGAGAAATTAGAATCCCTTAGCGAAACCTATCGCACCATGCTAGGCTACTTCATTGAGGGGGTACAAGATCCGATGCAAAGCCTCATCTACAAAGATGTGCTGGCCTCAACGTACGAACTTGCCGACGTTCTTCGCCTACATATTATATCAAACAACGATGGCGCCCCTATGTACTTCGTTTTCCGCAAACAATGGCGATCTATTCCTGGCGTATCCATCAATACCTTGCTCCAGCAACTGATAGTTATGCATACCAATCCTAAGGATATTGAAGAAACAGTGTTTATGCTCTTCAACAAATTATGGCTTTCGGATCCCTTTGAGCAAGAAGATTTCAGTTCGCTGGCCGATGTGCTGTCCGACGAGCAAGTTCCTTACGTTGCGGGATGCCAGATCATATCGGCATTAATCCTTAGCCTGATGAGTTACTTTGACGTGCGCAAGCTGATGCTTTTGCTTGAAGCTTTCAGCAATGGTGGCAACGAGGAGATCAAAGCGCGGGCAATAACCGGCGCGCTTATCATTATATATATGTATAGGGCTCGGATACATGCCTACCCGCAGATAGCCGACAGTTTGGCGTCGCTGGCCGAAAGCCCGGGCTTCACTCAAAAGCTTAGGATCATAACTCTCCGATTTATTCTCGCTAAAGAAACCGAGAAGATCTCTAACAAATTGCAGAATGAAATCCTCCCCGCTATGCTCAAGATCGTTCCGAATATTATATCGCGAGATACTGCGGAGTTCGATCCGGAAAAATTTGCGGAGATGAATCCCGAATGGAAGAGCTTGTTTGCCAACAAAGATCTGGAGCGCAGTCTTGAGGAATACAACCAACTGCAATCAGAAGGGGCCGACGTGATGCACTCCACCTTCGCTTATCTGAAAAACTTCGACTTCTTCCGCGAGATAGGCAACTGGTTTCTGCCCTTCATGCCTAATCATTCGCGATTCAACCATTTTATTAGCGACGATGCCAAGCAAACGATAGTCGACCTCACAACGGCGCTGGCTTTTCTATGTAACTCCGACAAATACTCCTTTGCCTTTAGCATGATGAGGCAATCGCAAAGCGACAGGTTGCAGATTTTGGGGCAATTCCACGAGCACACGCAGGATATTATGGAGCAATATAAAAGAGAGGTGGTTGGAGATACAGGCTTGTTCGAGCTGATCGTTGGGCAGTACATACAGGATCTGTATCGCTTCTTTAAGCTTTATACATTCCATAAAGACTTTAGCGACATCTTCGAATGGAAGCTTGACTTCTATAACCTTCCCGTCTTTCGCGAATACCTTAGCGATAGCGAAAGCCTATCAATCTTCGCCGAATATCATCTTAAGAAGAACCACTTCGACGAAGCTCTTGCCTTGTTCGAATATCTAAGCTCCGTAAATCCCAACAACGACATGCTACTCCAAAAGATTGGGTACTGCCACCAGATGGAAGGACGCACAGCCGAAGCTCTTGAAGTATATCTGCGTGCCGACCTTATCAACACCCAAAGCAAATGGCTCACCCGACGGATAGGGGCCTGCTTCCGCGCCGTCGGACAGCCCGGCAAGGCGATAGAGTTCTACCGCCGGCTCGAATCCTGGAGCCCCAACAGCCTGTCGGTGCAGCTCGGCATCGGACATTGCCTGCTTGAGCAAGGCGAATACGACGAGGCTCTTAAATACTACTTCAAAGTCGACTACCTCGACGCCACCGGACTTCGCGCAAGGAGGCCGCTAGCATGGTGCCTCTTCCTCGCCAAACGATATGACGATGCATTAGGATACTATCGGAAAATACTCGAAGATGAAAACAAGCCTCCGGAGACAGAAGATTACATCAATGCCGGACATACGGCCTGGGCAGCACGTCGCCTATCGCAGGCCGTAGATTATTACAAAGCAGCAACGCTCACAAGCTTCGAGCAAGATTTTAGTTTCTTTCTCAATCAGTTTAACAAGGATATTCCGAAGCTTTTGGCGGCCGGTATCAGCGCCGGAGAGATTCCGCTCGTGCTCGATCAGTTGCGCTTCGTTCTGGCTTCTATAATCTCACGACAGTAAGGAGATTATTCGGAGTCGACAAGGGCGAAGTCGAGTTGTTTTCGTTCAAGGTTAGCTCTTGCTACGCGAACTTTAATGGGATCGCCAAGCCTAAAGATATTATGTCGACGGCGCCCAAAGAGGCAGTAGTTCTTATCATCAAACTCATAGAAATCGTCGTGCAAGTCTCGGATAGGGATAAGTCCTTCGCATTTATTTTCGTTTAGCTCAACATATATTCCCCATTCGTTCACTCCGGATATAACTCCGCCGAATGTCATTCCGAGGCGTTCCGACATAAATTCAACCTGCTTGTATTTGATGGAAGATCGCTCTGCGCCGGCTGCAACCTGCTCCATATTGGAGCAATGCTCGCACATTTCCTCGTACTTCTCCTTCAACACGCTTCGCCCTCCCTTCAGGTATCGTTCAAGTAGGCGATGTACCATCATATCCGGATAGCGGCGGATGGGCGATGTGAAATGAGTGTAGTGATCGAAAGCCAATCCGTAGTGGCCCACGTTGAGGGTTGAGTATCGCGCCTTCTGCATGGCTCTGACGGCTAAGGTTTCTATGAGATTCTCCTCCGGACGACCTTTAACCGCGCCGAGTAGCTTGTTGATTCCCTTCGAGACTTCAGCTCCGGCTCCGTCGGCTTTGAGTTTGTATCCGAATCGGCGAACGAAAAGTGAGAATTGTTCCATCTTCTCAGGATCGGGCGTGTCGTGAATGCGATACACAAAGGTTTTAGGCTGTCGCTTGTCTGATCGTTTGCCAACATACTCAGCGACGGTTTTGTTGGCGAGAAGCATAAACTCCTCTATAAGCTTGTTGGCCTCCTTTGATTCTTTGAAATAGACGCTAATGGGTCGGCCCGTATCGTCGGTCTCGAATTTAACCTCATATCGGTCGAAGTTGATAGCTCCGTTGCGGAATCGGGCCTCCCTCAGCTTAGCGGCAAGTCCGTTCAGAGCTGCAAGTTCTTCGCAGCAATCGCCCTCGCCGGTTTCGATAACCGTTTGGGCTTCTTCATAAGAGAATCGCCGGTCGCTGCGGATAGCGGTACGTGTGATCCGGCTCGATTTCACTCCGCCATTAGAGTCGAGAACAAAAATCACAGCGAAGCAGAGCTTATCCTCATTGGGTCGGAGCGAGCAGATTTCGTTGCAGAGCCGTTCGGGCAGCATCGGAATGGTTCGGTCAACCAGATATACCGATGTAGCTCGCTCCAGGGCTTCTCTGTCAATCATTGTATCCGGCTTCACGTAATGAGTTACGTCGGCGATATGGACGCCAATCTCCCAGCTTCCGTCGTAGAGTCTGCGAGCCGAGATAGCATCGTCAAAGTCTTTTGCATCTGCGGGGTCGATGGTGAAGGTTAAAACCTTACGGAAATCTTCCCTCTCCTCCATATCCTTTGCTTCTATCTTGTCGGATATTTTGGAAGCAGCCTTCTCAACGGCCACGGGATACTTGTAAGGGAGCCCGTACTCCGCCAATATAGCATGCATCTCAGCCGTGTTCGTTCCGGATTGTCCGAGCACGTCAAGAACCTCCCCCAGCGGATTCTTGGCATCTTCGTGCCAGTCCATGATTCGTACCACGGCTTTGTCTCCATTTTTGCCTCCGTGCAGTTTGTCTTTAGGTATAAAGATGTCATTGGCCAAGGTTTTATCTTCGGTAATCAGGAAGGCGTAATTCTTTGCAACTTCCAGCTTTCCCACGAAGGAACGTTCCACGCGCTCCAGGATTTCGGTTACTTCAGCTTCGGGTTCAGATCGTTTTCGGCGGGCGAATATCTGCACGCGGACTTTGTCGCCATCCATGGCCCGCTTTGAGTTTCGCTCGGCAATGAAGATGGGCGATCCGCCGTCATTCGGCACAAAGATATTTTTGCCGTTGCTCCGTCGCTGGAATATTCCGTCGGCCATGGTTCCAAGATTGTTGAAACGGTATCGACCGCGCTCCACTTCGTTCAATAGACCTTCAGTTGCCATATCAGCGAGTATATCCGCAACCATTAGTTTCTGAACCTGCGCCTCACTACCTATCCTGCGGCTTATTTGTTTGTAATTATATATCTCCCGCGCTTCGTTGCGGAAAACTTCGATGATAGCTGCGGCCATTTGGGATTTCTTCATCCTGCGCTTCTTGCTTCTGCTGCTATCGGCTTTGATTTGCTCTGATTTAGTTTTGTGTTTGCTCATTCTTTAGTTCTTTATGTTTTTTATGAGATAATCATCGTGAGCCATTCAGGGCCCTTTGCGCTATTCCGAGGTTAGTTTTAGCCTGTGGAAATTCGGGAAGGATGGCGAGAGCTTTTTCATAGCAGGATATTGCCTTGCGGTATTTTCCTTTATAATAAAAACTGATACCCATGTTATAATACAAAATCGGATCTTCCGGGCTTATCTTCTCAGCACGCTCCAAAGCCGCTATGGATTGGTCATAGTTTCCCGACATGCCATAAGCCGTTCCCAGGGCAATGATCGACTTGAGGTCGTCGGGTTCATAGTAGAGCAATTGTCGGTAAGCGGCGCATGCTTTGGCCATCAGATTCGGTTCGTTAAGCATCTCGTAGCAGTTGGCTAATCTGAAGTATACTTCCACGTAATCTCGCTTCAGCTGCGTGGCCTTTCTGAACAGTTTGATTGCCTGGTGGTAGTTAGCTTGCTTGTAATATGCAACGCCGGCATGCATGTAGTAGGCAGGGACGTCGGGATTGAGGCGGATGGCCTCGCGGATGGCCACCAATGCGTCTGACATATTTCCGCATTTGATAAAGAAGATCCCCATTTGCGAATAAGTCTCTGCATTCGACGGATCTTTTTCCAGCAGGATCCTGAAATCTTCCAGCCCTTTGGCGGCATGGCTCTCCATTGCGTAATTAAAGCTTCTCTGATAAAAATCCTCGGCCGCTTGGGCTATTGATACGTTTAGTTTCATGAAATATCGAATAGATTATTGGGAATGTTATTGTTTCTTCATACAAAATCGTTGATGGGCGAAGGAGCTTTCAAGCACGACGATGAAACAGCCGCTCTTCGCCCACAACGATATTTTTTCTATTAATAAGGATACGAGCGGCATCTGCTGCCATGTCAACGAGTAGAAGATAATTGCAGGCAGATCGGCTCCCAATCTTATCGGAATTAAGCGGCCTCTTAATATATTATACTCGGTTCTCGTTTATCCATGTTGTCTGCATTCATGGTTTATATTATTTTTCGATTGTGGCAAATATAGCGATTCGGATTTTATTTCCAAAGGTTCGTTTCGTGCGGAAGGCTTTGCATCCCGTGCCTGCATAGAATCTAATTTATGCATATTATGTATTTTCGCATATTAATTAAAAACAGTAAATAATGGAATCTACTAAATTAAACCCTACACAGTTGCATCTTCTACGTATGTTCGCATACCACAAGGATGAAGAAAGCCTGAACGAATTGAAAGAGGTATGGCTCGAACATGTCCGTAAAAAATTGAGCGAAGAAGTTGAGAAGGTCTGGAAAGAAAAGAACATGACCAACGAAATGCTGGAGGAGTTGCTGAACACGCACATCAGGACGCCTTATAAATGAAAGATTCCGTTCTCTATTGATTCCATAAACATCTTAACCATACACCAATTCAAGGCAAAAGTATAAGCCGACATAGCACATCCGATAAACGCATCATTCATTACGCTAAACCCCGCCGTCACTGCTTTCAAAGCTATGTCGGCGGGGTTTTCGTTTTTAGCGAAGATTCATTGCTTTTACTTCCCTATGCTCTCAACCGGATTCATGCGGGAGGCGCTGTAATTGCGGAAGCTTACGGTGAGGGCAGTGACGAACGATATTATCGCAAACGAGGCCAGAAACACCCACCAGTGCAAGGGAGTTCTCTGCGCAAAGCCTTCAAGCCACCTGTTCACGGCATACCATGCCACCACTGCCGCCGGCACGAAGCAAATGCAGACTATCCTGAAGTAGGTTCGGTTGAACATGGAGAGGATGTTGCCGGCAGTTGCTCCAAACACTTTCCGTATGCCTATTTCTTTGCGCCGGTATTGGGTTTCGAAAAGCGTAAGGCCGAAAACTCCGGTTACGGACAGTATCACCGCAAGTATGGCCAGCATGGTGATGCTCGTGTTCAGGTTCTCCTCTTTTTCGTAGAGCTGCTTGTAGACCTGATCGAAGAACTCTACGTCGACGGGATAGCTTGGGTCGATGGCGGCTATGCTCTTGCGGATGTGATCGGCGGCAAGTTTGGGGTCGGTTCCGGCCTTCAGGCGCGCATAGATGTAAATGCAGGGTAGAGGAGCGTTGATCACGAAGGTCATCGGATTGATGTCGTGGCGGGCAGAGCTGAGGTGGGGCGCTTCGACTATGCCTACGACCTCGCCGTCCTCCTCCATCCACGGAAGGGAGAGGCGGTCGCCCAGATTGAGATTCAGCCTCTCCTTCATGAGCTTGTTGATGACGAAGGCAAGCCTCCCTCCCTGATGTTCTTCGCTCGGCAGGAAGCTACGGCCCTCTGTCACTTTGATGCCCATTACGTCGAGGATAGTATGCGTCACTATCAGAGTTTGAGCGTAGATTTCGTTCTCCGGAGTTTTGTACTGATAATAACTGTAAGTATCCGTTCCGCCCAGCTTTTGCTGCGTGAAGGCTACATTCTCAATGACAGGATCCTGCTTTAGCAGCGATGTCAGGGCATCGCGATTGCGGTAGAACATATTTCCCCCAATCTTGGCGATAGCGATTTGCTCCTTGTCGAAGCCCCGCTCCATCTGTTTCATATAGATGCCCTGTATGCGTATAAACATGGCCCCTATGATCAAGCCGATGGAAATGAAGTACTGAAATCCGGTCAGCCAGGTGCGGAGGGAGCGGCCTGCGGGCGACAATCCGAAGTTCCCTTTCAGAGCCATGGCAGGTTGGAACGATGTTGCATACATAGCCGGATAAATGCCCGCAATGAGGCCCGTACCTAATGCCACTGCCCCTGTAACGAGCACCGTCGGCCATACATTCAGCAGGCTGGTATCCGCTTCAATGAAAGGCAGCATAGAGTTCTCTCCGAGCAGATGCACAATAAACACGGCCGCGCCCCATGAGATTAAAGCCAGAGCGATTGCCTCCAGAGTGAGACTGCGACGCAAATCGCCCCGCCTGCTGCCCATAACTATGCGCGTGTTGAGGCTCTTCATCCGCATAGGAGCCAGAGCGATGCTGAAGTTTGTGAAGTTTACGGCTGCGATGAAGATAAGCAGGAAGGCAATGGCCATCAGTACCCTCACGGTGGTTACATTGCCGGTCTTCACCGCATTCGATTCGGCCTGTTTGAAGTAAATGTCTCGCAGGGGGAGGAGGCTGAAGCGGAGTTGGGTCGTAGCCGAAGTGGGGTCGGGCCCGAAATCGAACGATCGGTTCAGCTCCGCCTCCAGTTTGCCTCCTTCGGATGAGGATGAAGTCAGTATGTAGCAGAGGAAGTTCCTCATGGCCCAATCGCCCTCCATGGTGTTATCAATGCGGCTGTATATAACATTATTCAGCTGAGTGTTGCCCGGAAAATCCTTGTAGACGCCTCCAACGGTGAAGCTGCTGATGCCCCTCTTCGTCCATACGTACTCCTTGGCCTGAATGCTTTGTCCCACTGCCGGATTATTGCCGAAAAAGCGCCTCGCCATGCTTGCCGGAATTATGATTTTTTCCGGATCGACAAGGCAGTCGGGGTCGCCTTCGGTGAATTTAAAATCAAAGATGCGGGTAATGTTCGGATAGCAAGTCATGACGGTTTCGTTGAATCCGCGAAGGTTCGTACTGTCGCCCACCGTAAAATGAATGCCCCCGATCCAGGGATTCAGCAATGTTTTTTCAACGATATAGGCCGAAGATGCATCCACAGCGTCAATCATTCCGCGTCCGAGTATGCAAGATCGCTCCGAATCAGCTCCTATAAAAACATCGAGGCGGAAGATGCGCTTCTCGTTCTTGTGCATTCTGTCGAAATTGGTTTCAAAGTCGACCTGAATCATTATAACCATAAAAGCTGCGAAGGCAACCGAGAGCCCCAGCAGATTCATTGCCGATGCCGGCAGATTGCGGATTAATAAACCGCGAATAATTTTTGTTATCATCACACCAATGTCATTAATAATTTTTATAATATACTTTTTTGCAATCTAAAACTGTCATATAGTTCGCCCGACTTAGTTGAACTGAGGACAAACTGCGGACGCGCCTAACAATATGCCGCACAACCGGGGCCAAGCTGCGGACAGCTATCGACTTTTTTCGAACAAAACAGGCTGAACCCCGGATAGACTTTGCCTCAATTTCCAAAAAACGAGCCCTCCCCAACGTTGACTTTGCCTCAATTTCCGAAAAACGAGCCCTCCCCAACGTTGAGTTTGGGCCAATTTCCGAAAATGAGCCCTCCCCAACGTTGAGTTTGCCTCATTTTTCGAAAAGGGTATGGAGCCAGGATTGAGTTGGCCTCTTTTCCGGAAAATTGGGCCGTCCTTGGATAGACTTGGGGCTGTTGGGGGGAAGTTGGCCCAGCTCCGTCCGGGGTTTGCTCCCTGCAAAAAGGGGCGATGAAAAATTTTTATAGCCATAGTAATATTGACAACTGATTTTGGGAAATTGACAACGCGGGTATCGCCAATCCATTTCTTGTATTGTTGGGTAGATAGAACATTGGCCTGAGCGGAATGTTTTTGCAGGCGGGGTCATATCACTTTGCGGTCCTTCAGGATTCGGTGATGCTCAGTACGGGGTTAACTGAGGCGGCACGGCTATTCTGGAGGGTAACGGTGGCCACGGTCAGGGCCGTTACCGCGGCAAAGGCTCCGGCGTAGACCCACCAGTGCATGGGCGTGCGATAGGCGAAGTTGAGCATCCACTCGCTTATGATGATCTGCGAGAGAATGGCGGCGGGGAGGAAGCATACGCAGAGGATGCAGACGTAGGTCTTGTTGAAGAGGCTCAGGATTTGGCCCGTTGTGGAGCCGAAAACCTTGCGTATGCCTATCTCGCG
>JAITHO010000219.1 GCA_031279915.1 Tannerellaceae bacterium | reverse complement strand
AAGTTTCTGATGATAGTTTTCATTATTTATAATATGAGCTATAAATGATATATGAATGACATATGTATTATTTACGTATGACGTAGAGACGACGGGCCCAGCATCTCAACGCATGCTTGCTTTACCATAGATAATTCTTAGCTTTGCGGAAATCAAAAATTTAAGAACATGGTTATAGAATTAAAACAAGTTACCCAGGAAACCCTTGCTAATGCCCTCAATCGCATTAAGGAAAGCAAGAAGAAGAAGAAAACTCCTGCCAAACACTTCGGCGCTCTCAAGCGTGGCCTTGACGGTCTTGAATATCAAAAAGAGATGCGCGATGGATGGAAGTGATTTTCTTGTCGATACGAACATATTGATATACGGTTTAGAAGGCAGTTCGGATACTGTACTCAGTATCCTGAACTGCTCCATTGCCGTATCAATAATTTCAGAAATCGAACTTCTCGGTAAAAAGAACATTACGTCGGAAGAAGTAACAGTCATACAGAACCTATTGAACGATTGCACTATCATCGACTTAAACGATAAGATAAAGCAAATAGCCATACGCCTCATACAGATATACTCACTCAAAGTTCCTGATGCAATCATTGCCGCTTCTTCCATTTACACCGGTTTGCCATTTGTATCTTGCGACACCGCTTTCAAGAAAGTAAAAGAGCTGGATTTGGTACACGTCTCTCTTTACTAAGCTGGTTTTAACCGAATCTTACCCCTCCCTAACCTCACAACAACAACTCCGTAACCGACGAAACAATGCTTCCGTCGAACAGGCTCACAACGCGGTGCGCAAACGATGCATCGTGCTTGGAGTGGGTCACCATGATGATGGTTGTGCCGTCGTTATTCAGTTCCGTCAGGAGCTGCATCACCTCCAGGCCGTTCTTGCTGTCGAGATTACCCGTAGGCTCATCCGCAAGGATCAGTTTGGGAGCTGCGACTACGGCACGCGCAATTGCAACGCGCTGCTGCTGTCCGCCCGAGAGCTGCTGCGGGAAATGTTTGGAGCGATGGCTGATGTCCATGCGCTTCAGGATGGCGTTCACCTTCTCCTTCCTCTCCGCAGGTTTGATCTTCAGATAAGTGAGCGGCAGCTCCACGTTTTCGAATACGTTGAGCTCGTCGATAAGATTGAAGCTCTGGAACACGAAACCGATATTGCCCTTGCGCACCTGCGTGCGATCGTTCTCCTTCAGATGTCCCACCTCGGTTGCGCCCAGGTAGTAGTTGCCTTCGGAAGGGTTGTCGAGCAATCCCAAAATATTTAGCAAGGTCGACTTGCCGCATCCCGACGGCCCCATTACGGCAACAAACTCGCCGTCGTTCACCTCCATTGAAACCTTGTTCAACGCGATTGTTTCCACCTCTTCGGTGCGAAAAAACTTGCTTAATCCTTCAATTTTAATCATGACTTTATAGTTTAAAATATTAATACTCTTTGCCGATAATAATACAAAGGACATGCCAAACTCATAAGTGCCTGCATACAAGAACAAAGCCACAACAATCCCTTTCTCCCTCCGTCAAATAATTAGACAGCAGTGTCCAATTTTTTGACGCCGGCAATATCTGAAGCGCGATAGCCAAACCGCTCCTCATTGCAAATTGATGCGAGCGGAATCAATGCGCCGGCCTTTTTCGCAAGGCTGTGCCGAATTGCAAGATCCGCATTTTTCCAGCCTGAAGCTCTTCTAAAATGTAATTTGGGCAAATCGATTTTTCGCAAGCAAATGACACTTGTAATTTTGGCGAATCGATTTTTCGCAAGCAAATGACACTTGCAATTTTGGCGAATCGATTTTTCGCAAGCAAATGACATTTGCAATTTTGGCAAATCGATTTTTCGCAAGCAAATGACACTTGCAATTTGGGCGAATCGATTTTTCGCAAGCCAATCACATTTTTAGGGACTATCACGGCAAGGGATCTGGGCTCCACAGATAAAATGATAGGAGCAACTAAGTTGAGCAGCGCATATATTATCATAAATAAGCCTGGCTTTAAATGCGTCTGAGCGGCTTCGCTCATAGGCAGTCGCTTCCGATTTATCAAAGAGATTCCTTACATTTGCGCCATTAGTTTGCAAAGCACAGATGACAAACAGAGATAAATCAACCTTTTTTTGCGGAACCATTAACCGTATCGACGGCAACAAAGCCTACGTAACAATACAGCCGGTTGCGGCCTGCCTTGGATGCGCAGCTCAGTCGTTATGCGCCTCGGCAACAAAGCGCGAAAACATTATAGAAGCCGAATTAAAACCTGGAGCTCAACTGCAGGTCAACGACAATGTGACGCTTAAGGCAGCGCCGTCGGTTGGAATATTCTCGGCAAGCATAGCCTTCTTCATACCCTTGGCTATTGTGGTGGGGGCAATTGCTTTGACGGTTGCCTTGTTGGGATGGGATGAAGTTGCAGGCGCTTCGGCAGGATTATCAGCCGGAGCGCTTTGGTATGCGGGCCTATACATCTGCAGGCGAGCCTTGGCAAGAAAGCTAATATTTGAAGTAGAAGAAACATAAAACCCTATATGATAGTAACAGCAATATGTATCGTTGGAGGAACAGGCGTGCTGTGCGCAACGCTTCTGTATTTTATCTCCAAAAAGTTTGAAGTGGCCGAGAATCCGCTCCTTGCGCAAGTGCAGGAAGCTTTGCCGGCAGCCAACTGCGGCGGATGCGGCTATCCGGGCTGCAGCGCCTTTGCATCGGCCTGCGTTAAGGCTTCATCGCTCGACGGACTGCTATGCCCGGTGGGAGGATCCGATGTGATGGCCAAGGTGGCGACTATCCTTGGCAAAACAGCCGACAATGTTGAGCCCAGAGTGGCCGTCGTTAGATGCAACGGCAACTGCGAGGCTCGCCTGCGCACCAATCAATACGACGGAACCCGTAACTGCCGCATAGCATCGCAGCTGTACGGAGGCGAAACCGGATGCTCCTTCGGATGCTTTGGCTATGGCGACTGCGAGGCTGCATGCACCTTCGGAGCCATTGCCGTAAATCCATCGACAGGCCTTCCCGAAGTAATTGAAAGCAAATGCACCGCCTGCGGAGCTTGCGTGAAGGCTTGCCCAAAGAATCTGATAGAATTGCGAAGGAGAGGGCCCAAGTCGCGCCGCATATACGTTAGCTGCATGAATCGCGACAAGGGCGGCCCGGCTCGGAAGGCTTGCGACAATGCCTGCATTGGATGCAGCAAATGCGTAAAGGAATGTGCTTTCGATGCGATAACAATGGCTAATAACTTAGCCTTTATCGACTCGCTCAAGTGCCGGTTGTGCCGCAAGTGCGTGCCGGTATGTCCGACAGGCGCAATAATCGAACTGAACTTCCCGCCTCGCAAGGAAGCTGCGGAAGCCAAGGAATCCTGAATCCGTTTCACACATAATCATTCTCAATATGCAAAAGACATTCCGAATCGGAGGCATACATCCGCCGGCCAATAAATGGTCGGCAGGCAAAGCCATTGTCAAAGCCGACATCCCTTCGCAGGCAATCGTTCCGCTTGCTCAGCACATAGGCGCGCCTGCGCAGGCCCTTGTCAAGAAAGGCGACAAGCTCAAGGTTGGAACCCTTATCGCCAAAGCCGGAGGATTTGTATCGGCCAATATTCACTCGCCGGTATCAGGCGCAGTTCTCAAGATAGACGAATCCTTAGACGCAAGCGGCTACAAGCGTCCGGCCATATTTATCGACACCGAGGGCGACGAATGGGAGGAGGGCATAGACCTCAGCTCCGAAATCCGTCGCGACTGCAAGCTATCCCCGCAGGAAATCGTTGCCGCTATCAATCAGGCAGGCATTGTAGGCATGGGCGGCGCAACCTTCCCTACTCACGTGAAGCTTACGCCTCCGTCGGGTTTCAAGGCTGAGATTCTTATCATCAACGCCGTTGAATGCGAGCCCTTCCTCACATCCGATCACGCCCTTATGCTTGCGCACGGGGAGGAAATCCTGATCGGGACATCCATCCTGATGCGAGCTCTGGGCGTAAGCAAGGCCGCTATCGGCATCGAAAGCAATAAGCCCGACGCCATCGCCCTTCTCAGCCGCTTAGCCGCATCTTTTGAAGGTATAACAGTCGTTTCCTTGAAGGAGAGATATCCGCAGGGTGGCGAGAAGCAGTTGATTGACGCCATCATTCGCCGGCAAGTTAAGAGCGGAGCATTGCCGATATCGGCCGGAGCTGTGGTGCAGAACGCAGGCACAGCCTTCGCCGTTTACGAAGCCGTGCAGAAGAACAAGCCGCTTGTGGAGAGAGTTGTCACCGTAACAGGTCGGGGCGTCGGAAATCCTGCCAACTATTTAGCTCGGATAGGGACTCCGCTCCGGCAGCTGATGGAAGCGTCGGGAGTTATATCTCATCCAGGAAAGATTATCTCCGGAGGCCCCATGATGGGGAAGGCTGTGGCTAGCGCTGAGATTCCGGTAACGAAAGGCTGTTCGGGCATCCTTATCCTCTCGGCAAGCGAATCAAAGCGCAAGCAGATGCGCAATTGTATCCGATGCGCCAAGTGCGTTGACGCCTGCCCGATGGGCCTCAACCCTACCCTATTGATGAACGCCGCAGAGTTTGCCGCCTGGGATACGGCCGAAAGCAATTACGCAGCCGACTGCATTGAGTGCGGCTCATGCAGCTACGTTTGCCCCTCTCACCGTCCGCTGCTCGATCATATCCGCATGGCGAAGGGAAAGGTTATGGAAATAGCGCGCAGCCGCAAATAATAGGTATATACATATAATATATATAGGTATGGAAAATAAATTAATCATATCCCCTTCGCCCCATATTCACAGCGGCGACAGCGTTGAGCGTAACATGTACGGCGTGCTTATAGCGCTGGTTCCGGCTTTTGTAGCTTCGTTATGGTTCTTTGGGCTGGGCGCGCTGATCGTTATGCTGGCCTCGATAGCCTTCTGCGTAGCCTTTGAGTATTTAATCACGAAGTATATAATGAAGCGGGAGTCGACGGTTAGCGACGGATCGGCCATACTGACGGGCGCGCTCCTGGCGTTCAATCTTCCGTCAAATCTTCCGCTCTGGATCATAGCTCTGGGAGCTTTGTTTGCGATAGGTGTGGCCAAGATGGCATTCGGAGGCTTAGGCAATAACATTTTCAATCCGGCGCTGGCCGGGCGGGTGTTTCTGCTCATATCATTTCCGGCGCAGATGACCACCTGGCCGTCGCCGGGCGTCTTTCCTCTCGCTTATACAGATGGGGCTACGGGCGCCACGGTTCTCTCTCTGCTGAACGAAGGCGCATCGCAGCTGCCCAGCTATACCGACATGCTTCTGGGGCGGATGGGTGGAAGCTTGGGAGAGATAAGCGCGATCGCTCTGCTACTTGGCCTGGCCTTTATGCTTGTTCGGCGGATTATTACTTGGCATATTCCGACCTCTATAATCCTTACGGTTGCCGCCTTCACGGGGATTATGTATGCGATAGATCCGGCGGGATACGTTAATCCCTTGGTTCATCTTCTGTCGGGCGGATTGCTTTTGGGAGCGATATTTATGGCAACCGATTATGTTACCTCGCCCATGAGCAAGAGCGGCATGATTGTGTTTGGGATAGGGATAGGGATTATAACGTCGGTCATCCGTTTGTTCGGCTCTTATCCCGAAGGCGTATCATTCGCCATCCTGATAATGAATGCCGTCACTCCCCTCATCAACACCTATTTCAAACCCACGCATTTCGGAGGAAAATAATCATGAAGAAGCTATCATCAACATTTCCCAACATGTTTCTGTCGCTACTCGGCGTATGCGCCCTATCCGGGCTTATTGTTACGGGCGCCAACATCTATACGTCGGCCCCCATAGCCCGTTCGAAGGCCGCCGCGCTGGAGGAAGCTCTCCGCAAGGTAGCCCCGGCCTTCGACAATAATCCGCTGGAGGAGATGTACCGCGCCGGCATATCCGAAGGCGATTCTCTGTCTATTTATCCGGCCACCAAAGACGGACAGCCTGTGGGCGCCGCCGTGGAAAGCGTCACCAAGAAAGGCTTTAGCGGAGAGATCAAAATCCTCGTTGGCTTCGACGCTGAAGGACGGCTCGTGGACTATTCCGTTCTTCAGCATGCCGAAACGCCCGGGCTTGGCTCAAAGATGGACGCATGGTTCCGCACCGATAAGAACCGGCAGAGCGTTATAGGCCGCAGCCTCGCCCAAGGCGCGCTCAGTTTAGCGAAAGACGGAGGCGACGTTGACGGCATCACCGCATCCACCATCACCAGCCGCGCATTCCTCGACGCCGTGAACCGCGCTTACAGCGTATACTCAGGCAACTATACCGACAGTAACACAGGAGCATCGCAAATAAATAAAACGAACAATGAATAAAACAGGAAACATTCAGATCTTGCTGAACGGCATCATCCGCGAGAACCCCATCTTCGTACTCCTGCTGGGAATGTGCCCCACGCTCGGCACAACATCCTCGGCCATGAACGGCATGGGCATGGGGCTGGCAACAATGTTTGTCCTCAGCTGCACCAACATGGTTATATCCGGCCTGAAGAATCTCATACCCGATTCGGTAAGGATTCCGGCCTACGTTGTGATTATCGCAACCTTCGTCACTCCTCTGCAGATGTTCATCGAGGCCTTCTTGCCCGAACTAAATAAGAGCCTGGGCCTATTTATCCCGCTCATAGTGGTCAACTGCCTTGTATTAGGCCGGGCCGAAGCCTTTGCCGGCAAGCATGGAGCGCTGCAATCGGGGCTCGACGGCGTAGGTATGGGGCTGGGCTTCACCATCGCCCTTACCCTCCTTGGCGCCGTTCGCGAGTTGCTCGGCTCGGGGAAGATATTCAACCTCACCCTCCTGCCCGAACAATACGGAGCCCTGGTTTTCGTACTTGCCCCTGGGGCCTTCATAGCCCTCGGCTTCCTGATCGCCCTCATCAACAAGCTTCGCAAAGCCTCCTGATACATAACAATGACAGGAACAGAAAACATTAACAGATCCGAAAAACGTATTCCCGCATTCGAAAACCGTGCTGGCCTGCGAGATTTCGATTTACCAAAATTCCATTTGGCGCTGGCCTGCGAGATTTCGATTTGCCAAAATTCCATTTGGAGCTGGCTTGCGAGATTTCGATTTGCCAAAATTCCATTTGGCGCAAGCTTGCGAGATTTTGGTTTGCCAAAATTCCATTTGGCGCTAGCTTGCGAGATTTCGGTTTGCCAAAATTCCATTTGGCGCTGGCTTGCGAGATTTTTTTTCAGGGCTTCGCCAAATTTCCAACATGCCATTTTCATTCTTAATCCTCAACTAATATGGAGTATATACTGATATTTATTGC
>JAITHO010000157.1 GCA_031279915.1 Tannerellaceae bacterium | reverse complement strand
CTTCCCGCCTTCGCGGGAATGACTTGTTTGGGCGGGCGGGAATGACCTCCTTTTTCGAACGTGAAATGCTTTTGGGGCATTTCCTCCCTCCGATTGACCGCTGTGGCGTATGGCGCTTGCTTTTTATATGATACAAATGCAATCGTCCATGCTATCGATCGGAGATTCCCGCCTTCGCGGGAATGACTTGTTTGGGCGGGCATTGTCAAACGACAATAGGGCCAAATTAATTTCCGCGAGCTAAATGAGGACTAGTTTGGCCCCAAATTATTTTCCGCAAACTAAACAAGTACCAGTTTAGCCCCAAATTATTTTCCGCAAGCTAAACGAGGACTAGTTTGGCCTCAAATTATTTTCCGCAAGCTAAACGAGAACTAGTTTGGCCTCAAATTATTTTCCGCAAGCTAAACGAGGACTAGTTTAGCCTCAAATTATTTTCCGCAAGCTAAACGAGGACTAGCTTATTGCCAGATTGTTTTCCGCAAGCTAAACAAGGACTAGTTTGGCTCCATTTTTCTTTTCGCTACTGATTTTTTTTTATCCATAGTTTATAATATAAAATATCTCCTTATATTTGGCCCATAATAATCTCATAAATTAAATAGAATATGACAAAGTTTCTCGCACTCCGCTACAAGTTTTTGCTTACCAAACTACATATAGGCGAGCATTACGATTTTTTTCAGAATGGGATAATAGATGGTTTGTTGGCTATTATCGGATCTCTGCCGATGTTGGCGCCGATGTTTAGCGCGTTGCAAACGGTTTTTCAGCGTGAGGATGATTTCTACAAACAGAGTTTGGCGGCTACGCAAACGCCGGAGATTATGTATTTGCAGGAAAAGCGTATTGCGTTGTTCAACTTTTTGTGGTACAGCGTTAGCATGGCCAGGTATTACGAGAATGCAACTAAGCTTCAGGCGGCTGAGAAATTGCAGTTCTTGCGGAATAACTACAAGCATCTGCCGACGGCAACTTATCAGGATGCCAGCGGTATTATGACTAATTTCCTTGAGGATTGCATGAAGGCAGAGTGGAAGCCATCTCTGGAAGCTTTGATGTTGATGGAGTTGGTTAACATGATGGTCGACGCCAATGATGCGTTCAAGCTGCTCTATCGCGAGCGTTCGATCGACAAGGCAACGACGGCCGAGATAGGCAAGCTGCCCGAAATCCGCGCCGACGTTGACAGCGCCTTCGACGCCTTGATTGAATCTATCAACGTGGCCTGGCAAACGAACGAAATGGTGGCCAAAGCTCCCGCCGTGCGCGAAGGTTTGCTTGAATCGAGGCGCGTTGTTACCGCTGCTATCAGCCAGGCTGAAACGAACCTCGCCCGCCGCGGGCATAAGAAAACGCAAGACGACGGCAAGGTCGACGAAGAAGTGCAGACCCCTGATGTAACCAATCCTCCGGCCCCCGAAACTCCGCCGCAAGCGCCCGACACCAGCCTTCCCGCCGCTCCGGATACTCCGAATCAAAATCCTTCGGTAACGCCGCCACCCATCAATCCCGACGATCTCAATCCGCCAGCAGCGGGCGAATGAAATAAAACAGCGAGGTCATCTAACCACAAACAGATGACCTTTTTTCTTGCCGACTAACTGCTATCAACAACGCTCTACAACTACTTCAATCGCTCTACTCTCGTTATCCAATCAAGATATGGCAACAAAACCAAGCGCTAAATGGGATTTCATCTCCTCGCAGTACCTGCTTCTGGGCATATTAATTCCTCCGAAATATCAGCCGAAGTATAACACGTCGGATATAGCCGTGATTAATCGATTTATTGGGCACAGAATGCAATATTTGAAAAAGGCTCCGGAAGACGGTTCGTTCGTGCCCAAAAGTTGGAAGGGCGTGGGATGGTCGTCAGACGAGCTGAACAAACGTATAAGATCATTAGATTATTTTTCGCCGAGCAAACGCCTTGATGTGTCGGAGCTGAAATTCCTGGAGTTCTTAAACTGCTCGTACAATGATTTGTCGGAACTGAACGTGTCGGGACTTAGCCGGCTTAAGAAGATTATTTGCTGCCGAAATAGTATCCCTGAGCTCGACCTCTCAGGCTTGATCCGTTTGGAATCGCTGAAGTGCACTGAAAATTTTATTACGGAGCTTAAGGTTTCGGAGCTTAGCAAGCTGAAGTTTATTAATTGCCACAATAATTCACTGACGAAGCTTGACGTTTCGGGTCTGAGCGAGCTGAAGAAGCTGGATTGCCACAGCAATTGCCTAACGGCCCTCGACTTGAGCTCGCTGCCATCCTTAACTAACTTCTGCGGCCTCCTTCAGCATTCAAGCCTCACGATGACGTGGAATCCCGCCAAAGAGCAATACGAAGGAGCTATCGCCCTTAATCAACCAAGCGAGCTCGACGAAGCCCTCCGCTACTCCGACGGCAAGCTGATAGCCGCAACCGATAGCCTTGCATCCACCCCCTTCGCCGTCGAAACCGGCCTCGAAGGCAAGCAACTTTCGGGCGCGATTGATTTAACGTACACGAAATAGGCCCCACATTTTTTAACCGATAAACCTCCAGCGCAATCCTTTTATCCAATCAAGTTATGAAAACCAAACCACGCTATCCATGGTATATAGCCGCCTCGCCCGGCACATTTATGACCGCGATTATTCCACAAGACTTTATGCCGCGGTTTAACAAGGCAGACCTCGCCGTGATTAACGAAATTATTGAGCGCAATGAGCTAAAGATGAAAAAGGCTCCGGCCGACGGCTCCTCCTTGCCTGAAAATTGGGTGAAGATAAGATGGTCGTTGGTTGAGAAGAACAGGCGCATCGAGGGACTGATTGTACCTACGGTGAGCGGAGCGCTTGATGTATCGGAGCTGAGCAGCCTCAAGATATTAGTTTGCGAGCACAATACGCTGACGGAGCTGAACGTGTCGGGCCTTAGCAAGCTTCATGAGCTGGATTGCTGCAAAAGTGAGCTAACGAAGCTGAATATCTCTGGGGCGAGCAGCCTTAAGTTGCTGGAATGTTATGGCAATAAGCTTACGAAGCTTAAGCTTTCGGAGTTTAGTAGTTTGGAGAGGCTTGAATGTTACGACAATGCTCTGACGGAGCTTGATGTTTCGGGGCTGGTCAATCTGACGGATCTGTATTGCTTCACCAATCAGCTTACAGCCCTCGACTTGAGCTCGCTGACAAGCTTAGTTCGCTTCGAGGGCTATCTGCAGCATCCAAGTCTGACGATGAAGTGGAATCGCCGAAAGCGGCAATACGAAGGAGCAATCTCCCTTAACCAACCAAGCGAGCTCGACGATGATATCGAATACTCCGGCGGCAAACTGATAGCCCGCAACGATTATCTTCTATACACCCCCTTCGCCGTCGAAACCGGCCTCGAAGGCAAGCAACTTACAGGCGAAATAGATCTGCGGTACACGAAGTAATTCCCTAACAATATAACTCAGCAAGTATGAAAACAAGAAACTTTGGAGTCCCCGCCAGGCAAGTCGTCGCCAGCCTCGCGCTTGTAATAATGATCAGCTTGGCGATGCCAGGCGCCGCCCAAAGTCCGTCGCTCTATCACGCGGGCGACATCGCCGTCATAAACGCTATCATCTACAATAACGGACTTAGATGGGAGAAGGCTCCGGCGGATAGCAGTTCCGCTCTGCCCAAAGATTGGAATCAGCTTCGATGGTCGAACGACGCAAACGACAAGCGGATAACAGCGCTCGATCTGAAGGCGAAGAGCCTGAGCGGAGTGTTAGACGTCTCCGGCCTCAGCGAGCTGCAATATTTGGTTTGCAGTGATAACCAACTTAGCTCGCTGAATGTTTCGGGACTGATGAACTTAATGCACATTGAGTGCGGCAACAATCAGCTGTGGGCGATCGATGTCTCTCAGCTTCCAGAGTTGTACATCCTCCGTTGCCAGAACAATCAACTGACGTCGATCGATGTATCGGGGCTTGAGCACCTAAAAGAGCTATGGTGCGAGAATAACCAGCTGACTGCGCTGAATGTTTCGGGATGTACCAATTTATATACCCTTGTATGCTATAATAATCAGCTGACCACGCTCGACGTTTCGGAGCAAAGCCGCTTGGAGTTCCTTCTCTGCGGCAACAATCAACTGCGATCGCTGAATGTTTCAGGTCCCAGAAGCTTCGCCGAACTGTCTTGCCACGACAACCATCTGACGGTTCTCGACTTGAAGGACTGTCGCAGCATAATGGAGCTTTATCCCAATCCCCAAACCCTAAGCCTAACGCTGAGATGGAATCCCGCAACCCGGCAATACGAAGCTCCAATCGCACTGAACGATCCAAGCGGCCTCTCATTCTGGCTCAAATACTCCGAGGGAAAGCTGATGGCCAAATGGAAATTCGCATCCTCAACCAAGTTCATCGTCAAAACCGGACACTACGACGACACCATGTCCGGCGTGATTCGACTCAGATACGAGCGATAGTGTCAAATAATTGGACAGCTCCGTCTAATATCTTGACAATGTAATTTTGCGGTGAGAACATCGGGGTTCTGATAACAAGGGCGCTAAGCCTTTGGCATAAGATTTGTTTCGTATCTCCTAAAAACAACGTATAAACAGAGATCGTATGAACCACGTATTTAATTTCAAATCCTTCTTCCGCTTCCTTGGGAAGAACCGGCTTTATACCACAATCAACGTTTGCGGCCTGGGCCTGTCGCTCATGTTCGTCATCCTCATTGCCGCATATACGGCCGGCGAGTTGCTGACCGATAGCGGTTGCAGCAAGAAAGATCGCATGTTCTTGCTGACTAATGCCGGCGGCTCCGACAAAGACTTCGAATCCTTCTACGGCACGGCTTTCAGACTTTCCGACCGCCTGGCCGAGCGTTATCCGGAGATAGAGATGCTTTGCCCCATCGCTCCTCAGCACGGTACTGTCGTTGCAAACATCGGAAGCGATTCCGACAACCGATTCCAAGCCGAGCTTCTCTTTGCCGATTCCACCTTCTTCAGCATGTTCGACTTCCCGCTGCTGCAAGGCACGGCAAGGGAGGCGCTGAAGGACAAGATGAGCGCAGTTGTATCCGATGCCTTTGCACGCAGAGCCTTTCCGGGACGCAATCCCGTGGGCGAGGTCGTAAGGCTGCGCGATACCTTAGTCTTCACCGTCAGCGGCGTGATGAAAGACATCCGAGGCTCATCTATCCGCGAGGCCGACATCATTATCCGCATCGACAACGTAGGCTACTTCAATTCGTCAATGGATTCGCCGCAGTTCAACAACGCAGGCAGCGCTCTGATCTTCGCCCTGGCTCGCGAGGGAAGCGACTTGCGATCCCTCTCAGACGACATGACGGCCTACTTCAAGGAGATATTCTGGTTCTATCAGCGCGGAATATTTACCCGCGCCACCTTCACGCCCTACCGCGACGTTTATTTCTCGGGCATAGAGGATGGGGAGATGCTTAATTCGGGCAACCGCGAGCTGGTGAGTATCCTCCTGCTCGTAGGTCTGCTGATATTAGGCTTTGCCGTCACGAACTACATTAACCTCACTACGGCGCAGGCTGGCTTTCGGGCAAGGGAGATGGCAGCCCGCCGGCTTCTGGGATCGACGCGCCGGGAGCTCGTCGTGCGGCTGGTTCTCGAATCAACCGTGCTCAGCCTGATCGCCTTCGTTGTGGGCCTGCTCCTGGCCTTGGCGGGCGAAGGATATGCTTCCGTTCTTCTGGAGAAAACGATCAGCATTGAGGATCTTGTCAGCCCGGTATCGATTGCCGGATGCCTTGGGCTGGTGGCTCTGCTGGGAGTAGCCGCGGGTATTATCCCAGCCATAATAATCTCGCGAGTTAAGCCGGTCGACATCATGAAAGGCAGTTTGAGAACGAGGAGCAAGATGGTGCTGAGCAAGGTATTCATCACCTTCCAAAATGCCATAACCATAGTTCTCATCGCAGCATCGCTCACCATGCTCCTGCAGCTTAACCATCTGGTGAAGGCTCCGCTGGGCTATCGCACCGAAAATATTCTCGACATACCAACCACAAGCATAGGCGACAAACAAAAGATGATTGCCCTGAGCAACGAACTTGCAAACCTCGCTTGCGTGACGCAAACCTCTTTCTGCGCAGGAACGCCATACACGCGCGGCAATAATAACACGATAGTGTATAACGGGCGCAACCTTTCCTTGCAGTATCTCGTTGGCGACACCTCTTTTCTCAGCATCCTCGGCATAGAGGCGCTGCGCGACAATGGCCTCGAAAGCGGCAAGGGAATGTTCCTGACGCAATACTCCCTGCGGGAATTTGAGCTGCCCGAAGATGCCTCGGAAGTTGTTTTCAACGAAAGCTGGAAGGAGCAGATTGCCGGCCTTGTGAAGGACTTCCGCCTGCGCGACATCACCGCCCCCCTGCAGCCGGCCATCATACAAATACGCGACGTAGAGCGCAATTTTTATCCGTGGAACCTCCTCGTCGCGGTGCAAGGCAATCCCGGCGAAGCCTTCCGCCAGGTGCGAGAAACCTACGAGAGGGTAACAAAGCTGGAGTTCGAAGGCCAGTTCATCGACCGGCAGGTGGCCGACAACTTTGCCGCGCTGTGGCGCACGTCGACCATAGTGAGCCTCTTCGCCGCCATAGCTCTGCTCATCTCGCTGCTCGGCCTGATTGCGATGTCGACCTACTACGTGAGCCAGCGATCGAAGGAGGTAGCCGTTCGCAAAGTATTCGGCTCCGACAAGCCCGACATATTGATGCGACTGACGGGCTCCTTCCTGATATACGTCGGAATAGCCTTCCTCATTGCCACGCCCGTGATATGGTACGTTATGCGCGGTTGGCTGTCGGGATATGAGCATCGGATAGCCCTCAGCCCAATGATATTCGCATGCGCCGGCCTCTTCTGCCTTTTGGTTTCATTCTTAGCCGTCTTTCGTCAGAGCTACCTTGCCGCGGAGGAGAATCCGGTAGAGCGATTAAAGGCAGAATAGTTTGGAGGAGATAATATCCGCAAGTTCCATTCATTTGGTAGATCGCCACACGACCGTTTGGGGGATCGCCACACGACCGTTTGGGGGATCGCCACACGACCGTTTGGGGGATCGCCAAATGGCCGTTTGGGGGATCGCCAAATGGCCGTTTGGGGGATCGCCCATTAACCAGCCAGGATATCGCCCATTAACCGGTCAGGATATCGCCCATTAACCGGTCAGGATATCGTCCATTAACCGGTCAGGATATCGTCCATTAACCGGTCAGGATATCGCCAACGTCAAAGAAGCAGCCTATTCGCTCAACACTTGCCGCCCTGTGCTCCTGGCGGAAGATGTTAATCGCGAAAGCATTCTCATACAAAAACAAGAGAGGCAGGCGGCAACCGGAATAAACCGAATTGCACGCCTGCCTCAAAGGAACGTACATTACTCTAAAAACTATTTTATGGCTGCGGCGTCGTCATATCAGGGAGTACTTCAAGCAGCTCTACTTCGAATTTCAGCATGCTGTTCGGCTTAATATTATAACTGCCGCGCTCGCCGTAGGCCATATCTGAAGGTATCCAGAAGATATACTTCGAGCCTTGCGGCATTATCTGCAAACCTTCCGTCCATCCCGGAATAACCTGGTTGAGGGCAAATGTAACGGGTTCGCCGCCGGCCGATGAGTCAAACTCTGTGCCGTCGAGCAGGGTGCCAGTGTAGTGCACTCTCACCGTGTCGGTAGCCTTGGGTTTGATTCCGGAGCCTTCGGTTATCACCTGGTACTGCAAGCCGCTTTCCGTGGTGACAACTCCGCTCTTTGATTTGTTCTCTTCGAGGAACTTGGTTCCCTCGGCTTTTACTTTCTCGCCTTCTCTGGCCTGCGCCTGCGGGAACCATTGCTGCATGTATGCTTGAGCTTCGGCCACGGTCATCTTCATTTTCGTCGAATCATTTCTGATACCGGCAATAAAGCCAGCAATCATGTCGTCGATGTTGAGAGGGCCGCCCGGAACGCTTGGCAACTGGCCATGGATTGAAGAGCCTTGATTAAGTCCGACAGCGTAGCTAACGCTATCCACATCGTTGCTTAACTTGGCTTTCTTAACCGAATCACATGAGGCTATCGATAAGCCTGAAGCCACCATTAAGGCGGCAACTAAAACACTAATACTAATCTTTTTCATTTTCATCTATTTTATAATATCTAATAATTCTACAACAAATACTAATGTGCTGTTGGGGGCAATCTTATCCCCAGCTCCTCTGTTCCCGTAAGCCAGTGATGAAGGGATAAATAGCCTCCATTTTGCTCCGACATTCATCAGTTGAAGAGCCTCCGACCAGCCTGCGATCACTTCCCTGATCTTGAACACCGCCGGCTCTCCGCGCTGTATGGAGCTGTCGAAAACGACTCCGTTGATCAACGTGCCGTGGTAATGGCATCTTACTCTATCGTTGGCCCTTGGTTGATTGCCTTCGCCCTTAACCAACACCTCGTATTGCAGGCCGCTAGGAAGTTCCGTCACTCCCGCTTTATGCTTGTTTATTTGCAGAAATTCTTCGCCTGCCTTCAGATTAAGCTCGCTGTTCTTCACTTGGATATCGCTGAAAAGTTTGTCGATTATCTTTTTTGCCTCTTCATAATCAATCTCAGGCTTGCTGCCGCTCATAACGTCGCTCATGCCTTTTACGAAGTCTGAAAGGATTAAATCCGTGATTCCTGCTCCTAAGAAATTATTGCCAATGCTGAGCCCCAGCGCGTAACTGATTTTGTCCATAAAGATTGCTGATTTTTGTTTGCGGGGGCAAAAGTAATTATTTTAAAGGAATGTGAAATAGTCTCACGCTATTTTCGCCGCACTTTATTAGGATTCTTCTTCATACTGTTGATAAAGAAAGTCATTGTAAGGATAGCGAGTGATATGTATCTCCTTCACCCTCTCATACAAAAGGCTCTTAAGGCGGTCGATATTTGTGTTATTCTTAGCGGAAATGAATATACAGTTGTCGCCCATACGCTTCATCCACGTCTGTTCAAGCTCTTCGAGGCTTACGTTTTCCTTCGTTGGCGGCGTTAAATCATCCTCCGCTTTCGGGACAAATCTAAAGGCGTCTACCTTATTAAATATGGTAATAACCGGCTTGTCTCCGCCGCCGATGTCGGCCAAAGTCTTTTCCACAACCGCTATCTGATCCTCAAATCCAGGGTGGGAGATATCGACAATGTGCAACAGCAAATCGGCTTCGCGAACCTCGTCGAGCGTTGACTTAAACGATTCAACAAGCTCCGTCGGCAGCTTACGGATGAAGCCAACCGTGTCTGAAAGCAAGAACGGAAGATTCCCCACAATCATCTTCCTGACCGTAGTGTCGAGCGTTGCAAACAGCTTGTCCTCAGCAAAAACCTCGCTCTTGCAAAGTATATTCATCAGCGTCGATTTTCCCACATTCGTGTATCCAACCAGCGCCGTTCTGACCATCTTCCCGCGATTTTTGCGCTGAGTGACCATCTGCTTATCAATCTCCTCAAGATCACGTTTCAATTTCGCAACCTTCGTCTGTATAATCCTTTTATCCGTTTCCAATTGCGTTTCACCCGGGCCTCTAAGGTAACGGCTGCCGCCGCTTTGCCTCTCAAGGTGAGTCCAAAGTCGCGTTAATCGGGGCAACATATATTGATATTTAGCCAATTCAACCTGCGTTTTTGCATAAGCTGTTTGGGCTCGACCCGCAAAAATGTCGAGGATTAAGCTCGTGCGATCCAGAATCATCACCTGAAGCTCCTTTTCTATATTTCTGATCTGCTTTGCCGACAATTCATCATCAAAAATAACAATACCGGCCTCGCTTTCTCCCAGAAAATCTTTTATCTCATGCAACTTACCCGACCCAACAAACGTCACTTTATTAGGAGAATCCAAGCGCTGCTTAAATCTTTTCACCGCTATCATACCAGCTGTTTCTGCAAGAAATGCTAATTCGTCGAGATATTCATCCACCTTAGCTTCGCTCTGCTGAGGCGTCATCAGGCCCACCAGGACAGCCTTTTCAGTCTGTGATTCAGTAATAATAAAATCTTTCATCGTTTATATATTATGAGTTACACGCAAATATAGGCTTTTTATGCCTAAGGCGGCCCGACTAAACCTGGCCAATACCCCGCTGAAGCAATTTGAAAGGCCGTTTGCTATCGTATATATTTGCATTTGTATATAACTTAATAATTTTGATAAGTATGAAAAACTGTTTGATTCTATTAGTAAGTATCACCACTTTAGTGAATCTGCCCGGACTCAACCTGGCGCAAAACTCTGCCCTTTTCTCCAGAAAAGTTGGGCAGTACACCGTGACAACCCTCACCGAAAGCCAAGGACAGGGCAACAAAAGCCTACTGATTGGCACCACACCCGAAATTTTGGAACGTTACGCTCCTGAAGGAACTTTCCCGAACGCAACTCATGCCTACCTCGTGCAATCCCAAGGCCGCAACGTCTTGATCGACGCCGGAATGGGCAAGTTAACCACCAATCTCGAAGCCGCCAAGATAAAGCCGGAACAAATCGACGGCATTCTGCTCACGCATTGCCACGGCGACCATATTGGCGGGATGATGAAAAACGAAACAGCGGTATTTCCCAACGCTCACGTCTATTTGTCCCAAAAAGAGTATGAATATTGGAAGACATCGACAAGGGGCGATCAGGCCAGAAAGGTCTTTGAGGCATACAAAGACCGGCTACACATTTTCGAACCAGCAACTCTCGGAGGCAGCGCTGATCCCATAATTCCGGGCCTAAAAGCCTTTGCTGCTTATGGTCACACGCCAGGACACATTGTTTATTTACTTGAATCCGGGCCTGAAAAACTTTTGATTTGGGGAGATCTCACGCACGCCATGGCCGTTCAGATGCCATGCCCGCAAGTGGCGCTCACTTATGACGTCGATCCCTCCGAAGCAATCAAATCTCGTAAGGCAGTTCTCGAATATGTTGTGAAAAACAAGCTCCCCGTGGCAGGAATGCATATCCCGCTAAATGGAATGGGCAAAGTCGAGAACGACCCTGCGACCGGCGGGTATCGTTTTACAGCTTTCTGACGCTACGAGCAATTGCCTGTCCGGAAAGGGCCTCAGGAGAACTAAATCCTGCGGCCCTTTTTTGGTGGTGTGCCGAGCATGGCACCAACACTTGGTGGTGCAAGTCCACTACGGGGGTAGGTAGTTACCAACCGTTAGCCGAACAGCAAGGGTGTCCTTCGCGAGTTGGAATCCGAAAGAAGCTGTAGGCAAAGTCCTGAACTGAGGAACACGAATAACATCAGGCACAAGCCGTCGGATGAGTTTGCCACACAGAACGAAGTCCAATAACTACCCGGAGGCGGCAGTGTAAATGTTGCAGTTACATGGGATGAAAG
>JAITHO010000153.1 GCA_031279915.1 Tannerellaceae bacterium | reverse complement strand
GACAATAGCTCCAAATTAATTTCCGCGAGCCATTGTCGTTAGCATTTGGGGTATTTTGAAGTCAAATTTTCTGTGCGATAGTGATTATTCGGTTGTATAAACCAGCTTGAAGTATCTGTGACGGACATAAATGCGCCGTATTGTGGCTGAAGGCAGCGAAAGGAAAAGAAAATGCCGAAAACTTTTATCTTTGCAAAAAGTCAATCATGGAAAAATACATATCCCACATTCGAATTTATCACGAAAACGAAGCTCACGAGCAGTTTCTGAACGGCATTCAGTTCTTCAAAAAAGGCCAGTACCGTCAAGCCCTGGATGCCTACTTCACGGCTCTCGTTATTCTGCGCGATTATCCGGACATATACAGCAGCATAGGCCGCGTGTATCACGTAACAGGCGAATACTCCAAAGCTTTGGAATACTACAAAAAGGCAATAGCCATCAATCCGTCGCATCCAAGCGGCTGGCATTTCGTTGGGAAGGCCCATAACGATCTCCATAATTTTGCGGAAGCCGTTGAGGCATTTACAAAAGCCTTGGAATGCGATCCGAAAAACTACATGACCTACCTGAATCTAAGCATTGCCTACGACGGCATGGGCAAGCCCTCCGAAGCCTCCAAGGTATTAGAAGATCTTGTGCGCTTGTATCCCGATCATCCCATCTCGGCAGCCGACAGCAGCGATGAAATGAACGCCGAGTTAGACAAAGCCGTGCGATACCTGCGCGAAGCCTTAGCCCGTCAAGCCGACGACAACAACAATCCCGACTCCCCCTCGCAAAGCGAGAAAGACATCCACTGGGATGATCTTTTCTGAAGCCCATACTCCGGCAGCGCTCCCCCTCAGCAGCGCAAGTCGTTAGTTGTTTTTAATAATTAAAAGAAAACCCTTCGGCTATGGAGGGCAAAAGTGATTCCCGCGAATTGGAGGCGATTAGAAAAGCAGGTCATTCCCGCGAAGGCGGGAATCTCCGATCAAAAAGGGGACGAATGTAAATGTGTTATTCATACAAGGGCTAACAGATTCGTCACAGCAATCGATCGAAGATTCCCGCCTTCGCGGGAATGACCTATTTTGAGGACAGGAAGGCCTTTTGACCTCCCTTATCTCTTCCAAAATCCCGGCACAAGGAGCATCAGTACAGTGAATATCTCCAAGCGTCCGGTGAGCATAAGGAAAGATAGGAGCCATTTAGCCGGCGCAGAAGCGTTGGCAAAGGTTGAATCAGGACCATGTTCGCCCAGCCCGGGGCCTATATTGCTGATGGCCGAGAGCGATGCGGCGATAGCCTCGTCAAATTCAAATCCGCATAGCGTCAGGGCAAGGCTTCCCGTCATAGCGAGAGCAATATAAACGAAGGTGAAAGCCAGGCATCGGTATACGTTGTCGGAGCTGATGGCATGTCCGTTCATGCGCACGGGCAGGATAGCCTGCGGATGCATTTGGCGGCGAAACACGTTAGAGAGATTTTTGTTGACGATAGCAAATCGTCCGGCCTTGAGGCCTCCGCTGGTTGAGCCGGTGCATCCTCCTATAAACATCAGCATCATGGCCAAGAGCCAGAAGAAAGATCCCCAGGGAACATAGTCGTCAATAGTGAAGCCCGAAGAAGATATTAGCGATATAACCTGGAACGCCGACTTTCGCAGCAATTCCTCAGCCGCCGGCAAGACCGCATCGGGCAGCCTGATCGCCGCCGTCAACAGAAGCCATGCAGCCGTGGCGCCAACGAATATCACAATGATGCAAGCGAACCATCGAAGCTCCTCGTCGGCAAAGAACTTGCGGAAGTTGCCCCTCAGGAGGAAGTATAGCAATGTGACATTCACCGATCCCACGAACATGAAGATCATCTCAACGTACTCCAGATATGCCGAATCCCAAAAAGATAGGCTAGCGTTTTTAGTAGAGAATCCGCCGGTCGACACCGTAGTCATTGCATGATTAAGAGCGTCGAACCAGTCCATCGGCCCCATGACGAGCAAGAGGCAAAGAACAGCCGTCAGCATGATATATATCCCCGAAAGCATCTTGGCAACCTGCGTGACGCGGGGGCGGAAGCGTTCGTGACTGATTCCCGTTCCTGTAACTTCGGCCTCAAACATCTGCGATACTCCTCCGCCAAACAGAGGCAGCAGAGCCGCTGTGAACACCACAACGCCCAGCCCTCCCTGCCATTGCGTGAGGCTGCGCCAAAAGAGTATCCCGTGAGGCAAAGCTTCGATGTCAGTCATTATAGTCGAACCCGTCGTTGTGAATCCAGCCATTGTTTCGAAAAAAGCGTTAGTGACGCCATCGGCATATCCTCCGAGATAGTACGGCAACATGCCGAAGAGCGAGAGGCAAACCCAAGTGAGAGCAACGACAATCATTCCCTCGCGCGGCCCAGCCGAATGTTCGTCATCTTTTCTTCCGAGCAGATAAAACACTATTCCGGCGAAGCCAATAGAAGCGCATGCGATGCAGAACGGCACAAAATCTCCCTCCGCATAACAATATGCAACAACCGTAGCCGCCGCCATGAATATAGTTTCGAAAAGAAACACGAGGCCCAGCATCTTGATGATAAATCGGAGGTTCATTTGAGCTTTTAATTGTTTGGAAAATATTTTAGACTAAGATCGTATAGCCAGCCAATCAGCTGAAGTATTCATCCAAGCGCCTCAGAGCGGCATCCAGGCAGAAGACTATAACGCGATCGTCGGCCTGAATCAGCGTATCGCCTTTGATCAGTATAGACTCTTTGTTTCGCATCAAGCCGCCGAGAGTCATGTCGCAAGGCAAACGCAGTTCTTTTACCGGCTTGCGCGTGACCTTCGAGCCGGCGCGTGCCGTGAGCTCGGCAACGTTAGCATTGGCGAAGGAGAATATTTTGACGTTAGCCACATTGCTGTCGAGCAAGAAGCGGTAGATGTATCCCGCCGCCAGCAGTTTCTTGTTGACAACCGATCCTATGTCCATATTCTCCGCCAGAGGGATGTAGTCGAGGTTTTCCACTTCGGCGATTGTTTTAACCACGCCGCCGAAACGCTTTGCTGTCAGACATGACATGATGTTGGTGCTTTCGTTATCGGTGAGTCCGGCGAAGGCTTGCGCATCTTCGATGCCTTCTTGCCGGAGGAGGTCGAGGTCTCGTCCGTCGCCATGAATTACAAGCACATTATCCGGAGCCATGTCGGCAATGCGGTGGCATTTATCTCGGTCTTTCTCGATGAGCTTAACTCGAATGCTTTGCGGAAGGAGTTGGCATGTGCGTATTGCTATGCGCGTTCCTCCGAGAATGAAGATCTTTTTGACTTCGGGATTCTTCTTGCCTGCTTGCCGTCGAACTTCTTCAACGCAGTCTTTAGTGGTGGTGAAGAAGACCGTATCGCCTGACATTACCATGCTGTTGCCGTTGGGAATAAAGGTTGTGTCCATTCGTTTGATCGCAACGATGTGATATTGCTTCGTTTCGGGAGGTAGTTCCGATAGCCGGAGGTTTATCAGGCATGAGTTTTCACGTATTTTCACTCCAAGCATCACGAGAGCGCCTCCGAATAACTCGAAGTATTGTCGCGTCCATGGCCGGCCAATGGCAGTTGTTATCTCTTGCGCTACGAGCATCTCCGGATATATCATAGCGCTTATGCCGAGGCCTTCGAAAAACTCTCGGTTGCCCGGCAGCATGTATTCATAGTTGTTGATTCGGGCGAATGTTTTCCGAACTCCAAGTCGAGCGGCCAGCATGCAAGCTGTGACATTCACCGATTCCTCTGGAGTGACGCTAACGAACAGATCGGCGCTTCCGGCTCCAGCTTCTTTCAGGTCGTGGAAGGATACGGGATTGCCCGTTATGGGAAGAATCTCCTCATTGGCCAGACTGCGGAGGCGTTCTTCGCTTTCGTCTATCAGCGCAATGTCGTGGCGTTCTTTGGCGAGCATTCGGGCCAGGTGCGTACCTGTTTCGCCGGCTCCGGCAATAATAATTTTCATGCTTGGGGCCGAAGCAGTTCGTTGCGGATGGTTTCGGCGATGCTGATTGCGTCGAGGCCATACAGAGCCGATAGTTCGTCGATGGAGCCGTGCTCCACAAAGACGTCGGGAACGCCTATGCGAACGATGCGGGGCGAGTATCCGTGATCGGCCATAAATTCCAGCACGGCGCTTCCCAGCCCGCCCGATCGAACTCCGTTCTCGATCGTAATGACGACTGAGAATTTGAGGCCCACCTCGTGGAGTATCTCCTCGTCGATAGGCTTCAGGAAGATCATATCGTAGTGAGCTACGCTGAATCCGTCACCCAGGATTTCGCAAGCTCTAATGACTTGGTTGCCGATAGATCCGATGGAGAGGACAGCGATCTGATTGCCGTCGGCCATCTTTCGTCCTTTGCCGATCGGAAGTTCTTGCAGGCTGTTGCGCCAGTCCTTCTTTTCGCCCTTACCTCTGGGATATCTGATCACGAAGGGAGCCTGGGCGTTTGCAGACTTAGATGCGGTGAACATCAGGTTGCGCAAGTCCCATTCATTAAGCGGCGAGCTGATGATCAGTCCGGGGATAGGGCGCAGATATGCCAAGTCGAATAATCCGTGGTGCGTTGCTCCATCCTCACCAACAATTCCTGCCCTGTCAAGGCAAAGCACCAGATGTAACTTTTGAAGCGCCACGTCGTGGATCAGATTATCGTAAGCCCTTTGCATAAACGAGGAGTATATGTTGCAAAAGGGTAGCATTCCCTCCTTAGCCAGTCCGGCGGAGAAGGTAACGGCGTGGCCCTCGGCTATTCCAACGTCGAACGCCCTTCCCGGATAAGCCTTCATCATATAGGTCATGGAGCAGCCCGTCGGCATGGCCGGAGTGATGCCAACGATCCGGCTGTCGGAGGCGGCCAGCTCCACGAGCGTATGTCCAAACACGTCTTGGTAGAGCTGCGGCTGGTTGAGCGATTCAACAACTATGCGTTCGCCCGTTTCCTTGTTGAACTTTCCAGGCGCATGCCATTCCGTGGCCGATTCCTCAGCCGGCTTGAATCCCTTTCCCTTCTTGGTTTTTATGTGCAGCAGCTTAGGGCCTTTCATGTTTTTGATGTCGTTAAGGATGCGAACGATGCCTGCAACATCATGTCCGTCGGCGGGGCCGAAATATCGTATGCTGAAACCTTCAAACAGGTTGTGCTGGCTGGTGAGCAAAGCCTTCAAACTGTTGTTAAATCTCAGGATAAGCCCCTTGCGGTTATCATTAATGAGGTGTAGCTTCCTCATGCCGCGATAGAGGCCGTATCGTAGTTTATTGTAGGGATAGCTGGTTGTGATATTCACCAAGTATTCGCTCATTGCTCCGACGCTGCCGTCGATGGCCATATTATTGTCATTAAGAACGATGAGGAGGTTGTTGGGATTGATGGAGGCATTATTAAGTCCCTCGAATGCAAGCCCGCCGGTCATAGCTCCATCACCGATTACGGCAATTACGTTCCGCTGCTCCTCGTTTTTCAGGGAGGAAGCTACGGACATTCCCAGGGCAGCCGAGATCGAGTTTGAAGCATGTCCGGCGATGAAGGCGTCGAACTCGCTCTCGGCTGGATTTGGGAAACCGCTGATGCCTTTGTATCGTCGGAGAGTTGGGAAAGCTTCCCGCCGTCCGGTGAGAATCTTGTGGCCATAAGCTTGATGTCCAACGTCCCATATTATACGGTCGAATGGAGTATTAAACACGTGATGCAGGGCTACGGTAAGTTCGACGGCGCCTAAGCTTGCTCCAAGGTGTCCTGGGTTTTCGGATAGAACATCGATGATGTATTGCCGTATTTCGGCGCAAAGCTGAGGTAACTGTTCGACAGCTAGCGCGCGGAGGTCGCTTGGTAAATCAATAGTTTGAAGAATGTTGGTTGATTGCGTTTCAGACATGTATTACAAAATTTTCGCAAATGTAATCAATTCCCGGCATGGCTGATGGCTTAAGTTCGCTTGAGGGAGGACTATGGCAAGAGCAAATAAGCAAGTTCATCCATATAACTAATATTGCACAGGCCGGAGCATGCTATGGACGGGATGTACGCTGCGTCATTGGCCATATTTCATAGTTGGATTCAAAGACTGTATATTCGCACGAAATAATATATAAGTGTAAAGACTATCCGGACATGCTTACTCAAGATGCTGCAATAAAGATTGTGGGCGATTACGCTCGCGAGATAGAAGAACAAGGAGTGAATCTGCGTACCGTCATCCTGTTTGGATCATTTGCAAGGAACACGCAGCATGAATGGTCAGACATTGACGTCGCATTAGTTGCCGACGAGTTTACCGGCTTGCCCGACGATAAGAAACTATTCCCATACATCGGTATCCGCAAGCCGTACATACGCATCGAATCTCAAACTTACCCTACCGACTATTTCCGCGAAGGCGATCCTTTCATTGACGAGATTAAAAAGAGCGGAATTGTAATCGTTGACAAATAAAAAACATATCCTCAACCCCATGGCCGAAGAATTATCAATCGCATCCGGAACCAAGCAGGAGAGATACGCCGTACTCATACCTCAAATCAAGTCCCTCGTTGCCTCCGAGAACGATCTTACAGCCAATATGGCCAACGTTGCCGCCGCCCTGAAGCAAACCTTCGGATTCTTTTGGGTCGGCTTCTATTTGGTGAAGGAAGATCAGCTTGTACTTGGCCCCTTTCAAGGCCCCGTAGCCTGCACCCGAATATCGCGCGGCAAGGGCGTGTGCGGAACGGCCTGGAATGAAGGTCGAACCATCATCGTTCCTGACGTCGACAAGTTCCCCGGACATATAGCCTGCAATTCGGCGTCTCGATCGGAGATAGTTGTACCCATAATCGGCTCCGGAGGGATCGTCGGAGTGCTCGACGTGGATAGCGACAGCCTCGATGACTTCGACCATACCGACGCCTTGGGTTTAGCCGAGATCGTCGGCCTTGTCTGGAGCTGAGCCAAGCCCTTTTCCCATCCTAATCCGCAGATATTCTCCCAAAACATTCCTTACTTCCGCCTTCAGCTATCCTGATTCAAGCTTAGCGTTCTTTACTTCCATTATATGCTGAGGTAATCCAAGCGATCTTTTACCTGCAATTATATCTTTTACATGCGCGAGAGACAGGGGATTGTTTTCAATGGCCAGCGACGAGTGTATAGAACGCAGCCTGTTAGTTCTTCGCATCTGAAAATTGCCGTCATAAGCTCCGGAGTCCTTTAATTCGACTATCTTTTCAGCTATGCGAGCAACAAAGTCAATTGCTTTTGCGCTAATCGTGTATGCCGGAATATTCATCATCTCTAATTATGTTTGGGAAAGCCCATAGCGAAGCAAATGTAATGATGTATCTTGATTTTGTCGTACATTAGCAGGCAGTAATAGCCTTCAATTCTCTTCATAAAAACATACATTATATATACCATGACAAACACGCAAGTCCTCGTAACCGGCGGCGCCGGATTTGTTGCCAGCAACGTAATCCTCCAGCTTCTCCAGAAAGGATATCATGTACGCGCCACCTTGCGATCGCTAAGCCGGCAAGCCGAAGTAATAGATATGATGCGCAACGGAGGCCTGATTGAATGCAAACAACTCTCCTTCGTTGAAGCCGATCTCACCGACGACGCCAATTGGGACATGGCCGCCTCCGGATGCGCCTACGTTATGCACATCGCATCGCCAATCTGCCTCCGATTACCCCGACGCGAAGACGAAATGATACGCCCCGCAGTCGACGGAACCCTCCGCGTACTCAGATCAGCATTAAAAGCAGGCGCGCGTCGCGTAGTTATGACCTCCAACTTTGGCGCCGTTGGCTACGGACACAAAAAAGAAGCCGGATTAATCACCGAAAAGAGCTGGACAGACCCCAATCAGCGCGGTTTATCTGCATACAACAAATCCAAAGTGATGGCCGAGCTCGCCGCATGGAACTTTATCCGCTCCGAAGGCCTTCAGATGGAGCTCAGCATTATTAACCCGATGGCAATCTTCGGCCCCGCGCTCGGACCATCTCTATCGAGCGGCTCCGAGCTGCTGAAGAATATCATTAGCGGAAGTATGAAGGCTGTTCCGAAGCTCGGCATGGGCATCGTTGACGTGCGCGACCTTGCCGACCTGCACATCCGAGCCATGACACATCCATCGGCCGCCGGCGAACGCTTCCTTGCACTCAGCGGCGGAGTCGTTACGCTTCCCCAGATCGCCATCCTACTCAAACACGAGATGCCCGAAGCATCTGCCAACGTTTCCCTAAAAGTTCTGCCCAATGCCGTCGTTCGCTTAGCCTCCCTGTTCAACGCCGAAGCCAGAGCCATCGCTCCCATGCTTGGCATCGACCGCAATGCAAGTAACGAAAAGGCTCGCACACTCCTCGGTTGGCATCCGCGAACTAATGAAGAAGCTCTCCTGGCCACAGCCGAAAGCCTCCTAAGGTTCGGCCACATTCAATAACTTGTTCGCGAACAAAAAGTCATCCGCTTTTTGCTTGCCAAATATTCTGGGGAAGTAAAAAGCGTACGATTTTTGCTTCCTAAACATTCTGGAGAAGTAAAAGTCATCCGCTTTTTGCTTCCTAAACATTCCTAGGAAGTAAAAGTCATCCGCTTTTTGCTTCCTAAACATTCTGAGGAGCTAAAAGTCATCCGCTTTTCACTTGCTAAACATTTCGGAGAGGCAAAAGTCATCCGCTTTTTGCTTGCCAAACATTTCGGAGAGGCAAAAGTCATCCGCTTTTCACTTGCCGAACATTCTGGGGAGGCAAAAGTCATCCGCTTTTCACTTGCTAAACATTCTGGGGAGGCAAAAGTCATCCGCTTTTCACTTGCCGAACATTTTGGGGAAGTAAAAAGCGGAAGCTTTTCACTTGCCGAACATTCTGGGGAGGTAAAAATCGGACGCTTTTCACTTGCCGAACATTCTGGGGAAGCAAAAATCGGACGCTTTTTATCTGCTGACGGTTTTCATCAATCAAATTAATATATAATTTTGCGTCCTATATAAATCATAAAACAAATATTATATGCAAATTGAAATTAAGTCTTACAGCAATCTTTTAAGCAGACTTGAAATGGGCAAGAATCTGCAGTTCGTTAAGAATATTATAACTGAGGTTGAGGCCGAGATAGCAACGATACCTGAGCTTGTTGATTTGTTCAACGATCTGAAGGAAAATTGGGAGCAGTTAGAAGCTATATTTCTGAACAATCAAACGCTGTACGAAACAAGGAATATTGCGCGCAAGGATAAGGGACGCGACTTCAGTATGCGAGCGCTTGCAAGTCGTTTGTCGCCCTTTGTCAGATATCCGCAATCAGAAGAAGAGCGCTTGGAGGCATTGCGCCTGAAGCTAATCATTAATGAGCACAAGCAGGCCGACAAGAAAGAGTATGAAACTGAAACCACATTGATTCGCGCCATGATAAGCAACTTGCGGCAATATGATTCATCCTTGGTGAAATACAACTTGAAGGAGATTGTTGATAGGCTTGAGGCGGCCAATGACGAGTTCGACGAGCAATACAATAACAGGAATCAGGTGCGCATTGAGCAAAAGAGCCTGGGCAAAGGTCATACTGTGCGTCGGAAGATGAACAGATCCTTCGGCAACTTTTGCAAAGCTATCACCGGCATCATGCTCTTGCCGTTTCCATCTGAACTTAAGGCGAGGATGACTAGGATTATAGGTCTCATAAATATGAATATCGATCAGTTCATGGCCATTTATCATCGTCATGCTAGCATTGTGGCTCGTAATCGCAAAAAGGAATCCAGCCAAACTGATAGCGCGGGCCAAGCGCCAAAGCAGGAAGCCAAATCATCCTCAAAAACTCCTCCTGCATCCTCGGAGAAATCCTAAACAATTATAGTTGTGCTTGCCGTAGGGAGGCGGAAATACAAAATAGTATCTTAAATATTTAAAATATTAATTCGATAAGTTTGCATCTGATTAAATTTGTTATTTTTGCCTCTGCTTGAAATTAAACATGTATAGATACCTTTTGCATTACTATAATGTAAGAGGATTTTTACTCTCGAATACCAACAATTTAAATCAAATTACAATGGCAATTAAGTTAGAAAAATTAGTTAAGGGACAGCGCATTGGAATTGGGCTGTCAAAGGTAAGTCTTGGCTTAGGCTGGGATCCAAATCAAGGTACTGGCGCCGACTTTGACCTCGACGCATCGGCGTTTATGCTTGGAGCTAACGGCAAAGTGCCGCAGGAGGAGTTCTTTATATTCTATAACCAGCCCAAATCGCCCGACGGGGCCGTAGAATCATCTGGCGACGACACCACCGGCGGCAACAGCGACGGAGATGATGAAACGTTGACGGTGGATTTGAACCGAATAGACCCGCGCATACAATCAATCGTCTTCACGGTAACCATCCACGAGGCAGAAGCACGTAGGCAGAACTTCGGCCAGGTTCGCAACTCCTTCATTCGTATTTATGACACGAATACTTCGGAGGTGATAGCCAAGTATGAACTTGAGGAAGACTTCTCAATTGAGACGGCCGTTGAATTCGGACGTTTGTACAAGAAGGATGACGAGTGGAAATTCGAAGCTATGGGTATAGGTTATAAGGGCGGCTTGGAATACTTCTTAAATAAATATGTATAATCATTATGGCGATCAAATTAGAAAAGGGCCAGAGGATAAATCTGGAAAAGAGCGGCGGCAAGAAGCTGCAAACAATTTGCGTTGGCGTTAACTGGGGCGCCATTGAGAAGAAAAACTTTTTCGGCATGAAGAAGATGGAGGCTGTTGACTTGGATGCAAGTTGCGCGACCTTCGACGATAACAAGAGGATGCAGGAAGTGATATACTTTGGCAATCTGCGTTCGAGCAACGGATCAATTCGTCATAGCGGCGACGATCTGACAGGCGACATGGGAGGCGATGATGGTTTAGACAACGAGGTGATAACTGTCGACTTAGACAAATTGCCTTCATCCGTCACCAAGATATCCTTCGTATTGAACAGCTTTAGAGGGCACGACTTCAAGACCATCCCATTTGCCTCGATTCGTATCTATGAAGGCACCCCCACAAGAGTGAACGAAGTGTTTGCAACCTACGACATCGCCAACGACGCCACATTTGCCGGAAGCGTATCAATGGTTATGGGTGTGTTCTACAAAAGGAGCGACGAATGGAAGTTCAACGCCATCGGCGAGTCAACCGCCGACCGTGACTTACAAGGGACCCTGAACACTGTAATCTCAAAATACCTGTAATAATTATGAGACGACTTCCTGTTTACTTGCTGCTCGACACATCAGGCTCAATGATGGGCGAAGCCATCGAGGCCGTAAAGAATGGAATGCAAGAATTGGTTGCTTCGTTGCGGAAAGATCCCTACGCATTAGAGACCGCGTATCTCAGCGTGATCACTTTTGACACATCAGCTAAACAAATCATTCCGCTGACAGAGCTTTCAATGTTTCAAACTCCAGATCTGAAAGCGTCGGGCGCCACGGCCCTGGGCGAAGCTTTATCTCTGCTCGCTCAGAAGATAGATACTGAAGTAACAAAGAGTTCCCAGGAGGTGAAGGGCGACTGGAAGCCGCTTGTATTCATCATGACCGATGGCGGCCCTACGGACAATTGGGAGAAAGGTTTGAAGGAGTTGCAAACGAAGAAGACGGGCGAGATCATAGCATGCGCTGCGGGTCCGTCGGCCAAAACGGAGGTGTTGAAAAAGATATCCGGAACGGTTGTTGAGTTAGCAACGGCGGATAGCAAATCAATCTCGGCCTTTTTCAAATGGATATCCTCGTCGGTTAGTCAGGCCGGCATCAATTTGGAGAAGAACGGAGCCGACTTAAGTGGCCCGAGCGAGCTGCCTCCTCCCCCGCCCGAAGTTAATCTAGTAGTTTGATATCCGCGAAAGTAATTGAAGCATGAGGCGGCTTCCTGTTTATATATTGATTCAAACATCAGGCGCGATGCGGGGCGAACCCATCGAAGCCATAAAGGTGGGATTGGAAACTATGGTTGCGTCATTACGACAAGATCCGTATGCATTGGAAACTGTTCATCTGAGCATGATAACCTTCAATCGATATCCCGAACAGATACTGCCTCTGACTTCACTCGAACAGGTGCAAGTCCCGATCATAGCTCAACCGGCTGCGGGCGGGACTCACTTGGGCGAGGCGCTAGAGTTTGTTTGTAAAAAAGTTGACGCAGAAGTCCGGCGCGGGTCTGAAGATCGTAAAGGCGACTGGCTCCCACTCCTTTTCATACTTTGTGACGGTCGGGCGTCGGATGGTTTGCTCTTCACTCAAGTTATTCCGGAGATCAAGCGCTGTAATTTTAGCAATATCATAGTTTGTTTGGTTGGCAACAAGCTCCAGCCAGAGAATGTTAAGCTTCTAACGGATAAGATTGTTCATCTGGATACCACGGATGGGCCTACTTTCAGGAAATTCTTCGCCTGGGTAACAGTGGCCGTAAGTGAAGGCAATCGAAGCTTAGGTGCGGGAGAGCAAACCTTACCTCCTCCGCCTCCGGAAGTCAATACAGTAATCTAAATCATATTAAATTTATTTCTAATACCATGAGACGCTTACCGGTTTACTTTTTGATTGACGTCTCCGAGTCGATGGCGGGCGATCCGATAGAACAAGTTCAGGAGGGCATGGGCTCAATCATCCGAGAACTACGTAGAGATCCTTACGCTCTTGAGACCGTATGGGTATCAGTCCTTGCGTTTGCGGGTCAGGCCAAGACATTGGCTCCGCTTCAAGAAGTGCTTAGCTTCTATCCGCCGCGCTTCCCCCTGGGCAGTGGTACATCTCTGAGCAAAGGGCTCGGCCACTTGATGTATGAACTACGAAAGAACTTCGTGCCGACGACGTTGGAAGAAAAAGGTGATTGGAAGCCAATCGTGTTCTTGTTCACCGACGGAGTTCCAACCGATAATCCCTCCGACCTCCAGGCCGCCATAGCAGAATGGAAGCGAAATTGGCAGCGGAAGGTCAATTTGGTAGCAATATCATTTGGAGATAACACCGATAGCCGCGTATTGGGCGAGTTAACAGAAACGGTTCTGTTGTTTAAGGATACCGACCAGGAAGCTTACAAAGAGTTCTTCAAGTGGGTCACAGCATCCATACAAACCAGCAGTAAGGCCGTCGACACGCATCCCGACGGAATAGAGTTAGCAGGCTCCGACGGAGATACCATCTCCAAGATAGACTTGTCGAAAACCGATTTTAAGCCGCCAACGGTTGATCCCTTCATAGTATTACTTGCAAAGTGTCAGAATACAAAGCAGGCCTACGTGATTAAATATAAGAAGCACGTCTTTGCCGACGACAGCGGCGACATTGGACTCGATTACCGCTTGGTTGGCGCCTACAAGGTTGACGACACATATTTTGAGCTAGCCGATGAGCAGTCGTCCAACCTAAAAGTTAGTACAAGCAAGCTCATGGGCTTCCCATCCTGTCCGTGTTGTGGTAATCCTTACGGCATTGCGTTAGACGGGACTTGCGGCAATATTCATTGCGTAGGTACCGAGAAGGTCAGCACCTGCCCATGGTGTGGAAACCGGGCCTCGTACAGCGCCGGCGGCGACGGCTTTGATATAAACAGGGCCAAAGGATGATAGGCATGAACGATGTATGGAAAGAACTATGTGAAAACATAGCCGGCAAACTCAGAGTCGAGCACGAACGCATAGAATCGCTGCCCGACAAAGAAAAAATAGTTGACAACTTCCTCCGTTCGCAGCAAGACGAAATCGTTGAATGTTTCATCAGCCTTTGGGACGAGTATCTTGATCAGGTAGCGCCCATAGTATCAATAGATGCAGAGGCGTCGGAAGATGAAAGCGAATCGGTTGAGGCCGATAATCCGCCGGCGGAAGCCAACTCACAGTCAAATCCGGCTCCGGAAGCAGCTCCCGAAGTCAATCCAAAGCACGACGAGCCCGAACGACCCCAAAAAACAATACCAGTATTGTATGAATACTATCCGGAGCCCCCTCCTTGGCCGAAACCAAAGCCGGATCCATCTCCATCATCCGAGCAACAATCATCTTCAACCCCTCCAATATTACCCATGCCCCTCCTTACAGGCAAACTAATGTTGCGCGACAAGCAGATAATCTTCCCGAACGGGAGAGTGAATCAACAATACGTTGTTGACTGCTTATCCATACGTCGTCAAACCGATATATACGATATCTACTTCGAAGGCCTTGAGCAAATAGGATTAAGATACGACCGTAAGTCCAGCCATATTATCGGCACACCCCACGAAGCAGGCGACTTTCCGGTAAAGATGTTCTACCGAAAGCCAAACCAGCAAAAATACTCCTCGCACAATATGATTCTAATTATCAACCATGATCCTCGCTCGCTGTGGAAACCGATACCAACCTCTCCCTCGATTGAATACTATAAGGAAGATTCGGCGATGCAGTTCGTTTTGGTTGACGACGGTCCGATTGCAAAGAAAGACATGGTAGGCGCAAGCCGTCGCGGACGCTCGCACGCCCAAGAAGGTAAAGCCCGCGACGACGACTTTGCGCTGGACTTCGAAGATGGTTGGTACATAATGGTAGTGGCCGACGGAGCCGGCTCCGCGCCTTATTCCCGTAAGGGATCGGAGATGGCGTGCAGGATAATAGTTGAGGAATCGAAGCGTCAGCTTGGGCTCAAGCAGGAACAGTTTAAAGATCTCATCGGGAGCTATCACTCCAATCCATCGAAAGAAAGCAACAAAGCCGCGGGCGACGTTTTGTACACAATCTTAGGTGCGGCCGCCTTCAAAGCCGTGAGCGCCATCAAGCACGAAGCCGAGTCGAAGGGTCGGGCCGTGAAAGACTATGCAACCACACTATTGGCCGCCATCTGCCGCAAGTTCAGCTTCGGGTGGTTCGTTGGATCCTTCTGGGTTGGCGACGGCGGCATGGG
>JAITHO010000054.1 GCA_031279915.1 Tannerellaceae bacterium | reverse complement strand
CAACCGCCTGAAGTGGATTGCATACAAAGACAAATTCTTCTCCTCCATATTAGTGTCGCAAGAAGAGGGCTTCGAAGCAACCACCTTCGACTCGCAGCTCCTCAAAGCCGAAGGCTATCTGAAGCATTTCGCCACGCAAACCTCCATACCCTTCGACATCCAGGGCGAACAAGCCACCGACATGCAGTTCTATTTCGTGCCTAACCAATACAAGCTGCTTAAAGATTACGACAAAGACCTGCCAAGCGACGAACAGCTCGATCTGAAGAAGCTCGTTCCGCTTGGTTACAGCCTGTTCCGGTGGGTAAACCAATACTTCATCCTGCCCATATTCGCATTCCTGTGTTCGCATATCGGAAGCATGGGGCTTGCGATCTTTTTGCTTACGCTAATTGTGAAGCTCATCATTTTCCCTCTCACATATACCTCATATATGTCGTCGGCCAAGATGCGTGTACTCCGCCCCCAGATAGAAGAGCTCAACGCCAAATATCCAGGCACAGATAAGGCCATGGATAGGCAGAAAGCCACCATGGAGTTATATCGCAGAGCCGGCGTGAATCCGATGGCCGGATGTTTGCCGATGCTGCTTCAGATGCCCATACTGTTCGCCCTCTACTGGTTGTTCCCCGCCAACTTCGACTTGCGGCAGGAGAGTTTTCTGTGGGCCAATGACCTGTCTGGCTACGACGCCATCGTGAGCTGGTCGGTCGACATTCCGTTCATTTCATCTTTCTATGGCAATCACGTGAGCCTCTTTTGCCTCCTCATGGCCCTGGCCAACGTTCTTTACACCAAAGTCAATGCAGAGATGATGAACACCGGGCAGCAGCACATGCCGGGTATGAAAATGATGATGTACCTCATGCCGCTGATGATGCTCTTCTTCCTTAATCAGAGCGCTGCCGGACTGAGTTACTACTTCCTTATCTCATCGCTCATCAGCATGGCTCAAACCTTTGGATTCCGCTTCATCGTTAATGAAGAAAAGCTACTTGCCCGTCTCGAAGCCAACAAGAAGAAGCCCATGAAGAAATCGGGCTTCATGCAACGCCTCGAAAAGATGCAGCGCGAGCAGCAGGAAGTTCTCCGCAAGCAGCAACAGCAGCGCGGCAAAAAGAAATGATCTGCCCTAAGCCCTCTAAAGGTTTAGAGATGATTTTTGTTATTATAAATTCTAAGGCTCATTTCAACTTCGACTGAAATATGGCTGTAACACCAATGATGAAACAATACTACGAGATAAAGGCTAAGCATCCGGATGCGATACTCCTTTTTCGAGTAGGCGATTTTTATGAAATGTATGGCGACGACGCTGTGGCCGGAGCTGCGATATTAGGCATCGTCCAAACATATCGAAACAGCACTACCATGCACGATTTAGCCATGGCCGGCTTTCCTCACCATGCGCTCGAAACCTATCTGACGAAGTTCATACGCGCCGGCAAGAGAGTGGCTATTTGCGACCAGCTTGAAGATCCCAAGATGGCCAAGACTTTGGTGAAGCGCGGGATAACCGAGCTTGTTACTCCCGGCGTATCAACCAGCGACGCCGTTCTGAATCAAAAGGAGAACAACTTTCTGGCTTCAGTACATTGCGATAAGGCAGGATACGGGATAGCCTTCCTGGATATATCCACCGGCGAATTTTTTACTGCCGAAGGCGATGCCGATTATGTCGACAAGCTCCTCGCCAACTTTGCTCCCAAGGAAGTGCTGATAGAGCGCAGCCGCCGTCGAGAATTTGAAGAACGATTCGGCTCCCGCTATCTCACCTTCGAAGCCGAAGACTGGATGTTTTCCGGCGACTCAGGGAAAGAACGTCTGCAGAAGCATTTCGAAACACAGTCGCTCAAAGGATTCGGGGTGCATCACCTGCGAATGGGAATAGTGGCCGCCGGAGCGATCCTTCATTACCTCGATTTGACGCAACATACGCGCGTTGGACACATCACCTCGCTTGCTCGGATAGAGCCCGACCTCTACATGCGCCTCGATAAATCAACCGTGCGCAGCCTCGAGATCGTCCAGCCATTGCACGAAGAAGGCACAAGCCTGCTAAGCGCAATCGATTGCACGGTATCGCCCATGGGAGCACGCATGTTGCGCCGCTGGCTCATCTTCCCTCTGAAAGATGTTAAGGCAATAAATGAGCGTCAGGATGCCGTCGAATATTTTTCGAAGCAGCCGGAGATCGCAGCCGGGATAGACGAACACATTGCCCGGATGGGCGACCTGGAGCGTTTGATATCTAAGGCCTCAGTTGGACGCATGTCGCCCCGCGAGATGGTTCAGCTAAAAGTGGCGCTCATGGCCATCGAACCCGTTCGGCAAGCATGCCTTCAGAGTGATGACGCAGGGCTGCGAACAATGGGCAGCCAAATGGATCCCTGCCTCACGATATGCAATCGCATTGCGCACGAAATCCATCCCGACCCGCCGGCAATCCTCGCTCGGGGAAATGTCATTGCTAAAGGGATTAACAGCGACCTTGACCATCTTCGCTACATTGCTTTTTCGGGCAAGGACTATCTCATGCAGATTCAGGAAAGAGAGAGCAAACGCACCGACATTCCGAGCCTCAAGGTTGCTTATAATAATGTCTTTGGATACTACATCGAGGTGCGCAACACACATATTAGTAAAGTGCCGTCAGACTGGATTCGGAAGCAAACGCTTGTGAATGGCGAACGATACATCACCGCCGAGCTGAAAGAATACGAAGAACAAATCCTGGGAGCCGAAGAAAAGATTATCGCACTCGAAACCACTCTATACAACGGGCTCATGCAAGCCCTCACCGAGTATATTCCGCAGATACAGAAAAATGCAAGCCTCATAAGCAGTCTCGACTGTTTGCTATCAATGGCCAAAGTGGCCGCCGCAAACCGCTACGTTCGGCCAACGATAGACGAAACAGATGTCGTTGAGATCAAAGCCGGCAGGCATCCCGTGATAGAAAAGACCCTGCCGCCGGGCGAATCCTACGTGCCGAACGACGTATATCTCGATCAGCGACGACAGCAAATCATCATCATCACCGGCCCCAACATGGCAGGGAAATCCGCTTTGTTGAGGCAAACAGCCCTTATCGTACTTCTCGCCCAGACCGGTAGCTTTGTTCCTGCCAACTCCGCGCGTATAGGTATTGTCGACAAGATATTCACTCGCGTAGGCGCATCCGACAATATTTCTCAAGGCGAATCCACGTTTATGGTCGAAATGAATGAAGCTTCAGGGATCTTGAATAACCTGTCGGCTCGCAGCCTTATCCTCTTCGACGAACTTGGTCGCGGAACCAGCACATACGACGGCATCTCCATCGCATGGGCCATCGTTGAGTACATACACGAGAGCACCGCCTACCGCCCCAAGACCCTCTTCGCCACCCATTATCACGAGCTCAACGAGATGGAGCGATCCTTCAAGCGAATCAAGAACTTCAATGTTTCGGTGAAAGATACCGGTCGCAAAGTTGTTTTTCTGCGCAAGCTCGTGCGCGGCGGCAGCGAGCACAGTTTTGGAATCCACGTTGCGCGCATGGCAGGGATGCCCAAAAGCATAGTCAAGCGGGCCGACGAAATACTGATGCAGCTCGAAGCCTCCAACAAGCGCGATAGTTCGTCGGGAAGCCCTGCCAAAGGCGCCGCCCACAACGGCGAAGGCTATCAGCTCAACTTCTTTCAGCTCGACGATCCTATCCTGAGCCGTCTGCGCGACGAGATAAATAGCTTGGATCTGAACTCACTTACCCCTATCGCCGCCCTTAACCGCCTATACGACATCAAGAAAATCCTTACGGGAGGGAAATGAAATAATATCACTAAAGATTAGCGCAAGTCGCGCTGCCAATAAGCACAATTAAAGCGTGTAACCCACTTCCAATGCCGGTTACACGCTTTTTACTTATCAGCCTCCCTTGCCAACAATTATCCCTCGCTCAATTAGCTTCTCCAGTCATAAAGATTTACTTTTCTATGCAGGCTTATCTGCTGATTAAGTTCGGGGAAGAAGCGTGCGAGGATGTTGTAGAGGCGCGGGTCGTATCGCTTCAGTTCTTCGCGGGTATTGATTTTGTTGTGCTTGCCGTCGCCACCGTTATTATCTACTTCGGCATTGACATTGAACCAATTCTGTACGCCTTCGGCCCAGTATTCTGCAATGTTGGTTGCGGCATAAACATTTTGCCATTTTCCTTCAGCAAGTGCAGAATCGAGAGCCATTTGCAGCTCGTCATTAAAATCGGGGAACACTGGAGCTATTCCGACGAAGTGAATTGTATGCGCAAACTCGTGTATCAAAATATCCTCGGCATGATATTTGTCGATTTGATACGCCAAAATGTTTTCCTCGGCGCAGGTTGAGAGAGGCAGGCGCAGCGATCCTCCCAGGCCTCTCGCTCTGACGTCCCAATTGAGAGCGGTATCATTGGCGAGATAGGCATGTTCGGGGATATCGGTGGTTCCTTCGTAGCGCGCCATGATGCCGATTCGGGTGTTGCGGCTCGTTAGCGATTGCATCACCTCAGCCGGCAGTACGCCGGTGAGCGCGTTGATCGTTATGAAAGCTGCACGGAAGCATGAATCGGGCACTCGCCAGGAGCTCGAAACGTGGATTCCATTTATATTCATATACTTTGAATAGAATGGATGCAGATGCAGAGAATCGGGGGGCGATGTGATTTCAGGAATATCCTCGCTCGACAGATATGCGTACAGATTGTTATCAGTTGGTCTCCTGTCGTTGCCATTTGGTTGCTGTGAGCAGGATGCCGCTAGCAAAAGAGTTATTCCAAGCATGATTAAATAGATTTGTGATTTCATGTTACTAAAGTATTATGGAATTATTATTATTTCATATCATATATAATAATGAATAGATGATTATAGAGCAGTATGTTTTTTTTATCCCATCCTAAATATTGGAATAGCGTAAAGTTATACAAACTAAGGGAGCTTCGCAAAATGTATTTATCGGAGCGAGCTCCAGGGAGAGAATGCATTAATGCCGAGAACAAGTCGGGGCGAGCGGAGAGAAAATCGAAATAGCATTTCCTTGCGCAGATCTTCGGGGAAAAAACGCGAAATCGCATTTCCTTGCGCAGATCTTCGGGGGAAAAACGCGAAATCGCATTTCCTTGCGCAGACCTTCGGAGAAAAAACGCGAAATCGCATTTCCTTGCGCAGATCTTCGGAGAAAAAACGCGAAATCGCATTTCCTTGCGCAGATCTTCGGGGAAAAAACGCGAAATCGCATTTCCTTGCGCAGATATTCGGGGGAAAAAAGCGACGTCGCATTTTCTTGCGCAGATATTCGGAAAAAAAAAGCGACGTCGTATTTCTTTGCGCAGGTCTTCTGGGAAAAAAAGCGACGTCGTATTTCCTTGCGCAGTGATTTTTTGGCGACAAAGCACAGTTGGGCGCATCGCGGAGATTGTTTTGCGGTTGAAAAAGTGTAGATAAACAGTCAGAAGTATAATGCTTAGCCAATCAACAAAAGATTATCTTTGCAAAAAAAACTTTATCAACAATTCACATGGAACTTACTCATATCGAACATCTGGGCATAGCCGTAAAGAGCATAGAGGCGTGCCTGCCTTATTATGAAGGCGTTTTAGGCCTGAAGTGTTATAACATAGAAGTGGTGGCTGACCAGAAAGTTCGCACGGCCTTCTTCAAAGTTGGTCAAACGAAAATTGAGCTGTTGGAGCCCACGAGCGAGGACAGCACGATTGCAAAATTTATCGAAAAGCGCGGCGAAGGCATTCATCACATAGCTTTTGCGACGCCGTCGGTGGCAGATGCTTTGGCGGAAATGTCGGGCAAGGGCGTGCAGCTCATTGATCAGGCTCCGCGAAAGGGCGCCGAGGGGATGGAGATCGCTTTTTTGCATCCGAAATCAACTTGCGGCATTCTCACAGAGTTATGTATGGAGGGAACGAAAGAAATTTGAAAAACAATAATATTAAACAACAATGAGCAATCAACTTGAAAAAGTAAAAGAACTAATTTCTCTCCGCGAGCAAGCCCGACTTGGGGGCGGAGAGAAACGCATTGAGGCGCAGCATAACAAAGGGAAATACACTGCCCGCGAGCGTATTGCCATGCTGCTCGACGAAGGCAGCTTTGAGGAATTCGACATGTTCATGCAGCACCG
>JAITHO010000215.1 GCA_031279915.1 Tannerellaceae bacterium | reverse complement strand
AAGCCAGCAACAAATAGAATGTGAATCATGCTCTTTTCCATTTTATATCCCCGATTCATGTCGGATACAACTTTTATTTGCTATCAAACTAAGGTTTTAGTTCTTGCAATACGGCCGGAAGTATTGCACTTGCCTATCATGCGGAGTTCTCCTTTCGGCAAACAGCCTTGCTACCGGCTAAAAGTTGTAATGGCTCCACGCTGCGGCAACAAACTTGCAGCGCTAAAGCGCCATGCTCGGCTCACCCCAAAAAAAGAAAGGCACGATATAAATCGCACCTTTCCGACTTAACATACCCCTTTGTTAAGCCTTCTTTACGAAGAAGTACGCAGGATGAGATTTGAACTCACACACCGTTACCGGCACTACCCCCTCAAAGTAGCGTGTCTGCCAATTCCACCACCTGCGCATAAGGGATAAATTTTCATCTAAATAAAGATCTTTTGCCTTTGATTGTGCCCGGAACAGGACTCGAACCTGCACGTCCGCAAAAACACTCGCACCTGAAACGAGCGCGTCTACCAATTCCGCCACCCGGGCCTTTCAGCATTTCGGCGGCGAATGTACTTCCTTTTTTTTAATCTGCAATACCTTGTTGAAAAAAATGTGCCGCGACGTTCAGTCTGCCCTCTCATGGCCTCGCTCTCATATTTGATACTGATTTGGAATGAAGCTGCCGGAATTATTTATTCCGTTCAAATTCAATCAACTCTATTGGAGAGCCGTTATGCAGAATCATTGCAACCCTAACTCCACCGGAAGGTGAACCTGGTTCGGAAATAATTTCAAAATCACGCCTGGCAAGTTCTCTGTCAATGTCCTCAACTTCAAATGCAATATGAGGAACCGATTGTATTATATCCGAGATTGGACAATCTTTGTCGAACCTCATCCACTCAATCCCGAACGGACTTGTATCAAAGCCGGAAACATAGAATTTCAGGTGAGGCAGGTATCTCTCACCCTGTATCACCTTATCCGTTGGTATTCCCATGTGATGATATTTCCATCCCCATTCTTCCATACATAGAGGCTGCTCATGGTCTTGCCTTGTTTTAGAAACGTCTTTCATTTTACTAAGTTGATTAATTTATGTTTGTTGAGAAAATGTGCTGCGATGCTCAGTCGCGAACTATCTCCATTTCCTTCAGCAGATAGCCGGCGCCGGCGTATTTGTCGATTACGAAGAGCACGTATCTGATGTCGACTATGATGCTGCGCTGAAAGTCGGGCAGGTACTGGATGTCGCCGCCTACGCCTTCCCAGTTGCGATCGAAGTTGATGCCAACAAGTTCGCCGCGTGCGTTCATCACGGGGCTGCCGGAATTACCTCCGGTGGTATGCGTATCGGCGGTGAAGGCTACGGGCAGGCGTCCGTCGGGCAGGGCGTAGGGGCCGAAGTCTTTTGATTGGTAGAGGGATTTCAGTCGATCGGGTACGACAAATTCCCAGTTGTCTGGATCTTCTTTTTCGATGACGCCTTCGAGGGTGGTTTGCGGTTCGTAGTAAACGGCATTGCTTGGATGATAGCCGCGCTTGCGACCGTAGGTGAGGCGGATGGTGGAGTTGGCATCGGGGAAGTTCATCTTCGGCCCATACATTTCCATAAGTCCTTTGAGGTAGTCGCGATGAGCTTCGGCGTAGGTGAGGTCGAATACGCTCAGGGCGGAGCTCAGGGCTTTGCGTTCGTCTTGCACGGCGCGGGCAAAGAGGATCATGGGATCGGTTTCGAGAATCTTTACTGATGGCGATTGCACGAAGGCTTCGAACTTGGCTTCGCTGCCGAAGATTGATGTGCGGAACAGATGGTCGACGTATCTGTCGACATTGCCTTTGTGCTTTTTGTCGATCTCGGCAAAGTGGGCCGGTTGCTGTGCTGCGGGGATTCGGCTGCGGTATTCTTTCAGCATTATCTTCGAGATTTTCCGGTCGACTTCGGGAGAATAATCTTTGTTGAAGAAGCGGCGGAAGGCGGCGGTTAGCAGGCGAATCTGCTCCTGTTGCGCGTCTTTGCCTCCGTTGCGGAGAGCGTCGATGATGGAGCTGACGTCGGTTGGAACTGCGCTAAATTCTATGCCTCTCACTATGGCTTCGTCGAGCATCCAACTGCGCAGGCGCAACGAACGGCGGTCGTGCACCAACTGTTCGATCAATCGCAGAGCTTCGCCATACTCAGGCTTGCCGGCTTGCTTTGCCCAGGCGAGGAGCTTGTCGTGCTCGGCTTGTTGAACCTGCTCGAGGTCGAGAGTTGTGATGGCGCGATTGCTTCCGATGGCATTCTTCCAGGCATTGGTGGAGCCTGAATATTTATTGGAGTAGCTGATGCGGATGGCTGGGCTCTTGAGCATCTCTTCAAGCATGGCTTCCTGACGCAGAGTGCGCACGCGGATGCGAACGGCGTTATCAATATCGCGCCGCTCGGCTGTTTCCCACGAAGTGTAATACGTGTTTGTGCGCCCGGGAAATCCAATCATCATCGCAAAATCATTATCGTTCAATCCCCGCAAGGATATTTTTAACCATCGCTCCGAACGAAGCGGAACGTTGCTCTCAGAGTAAGGCGACGGCTTTCCATCGGCATCGGCATAAATACGAAAGATGCTGAAGTCGCCCGTATGGCGGGGCCACATCCAATTGTCGGTATCGGCTCCAAACTTTCCAATGGAGGAAGGAGGAGCGCCAACGAGGCGAACGTCGGGGTACACCGTCTTCACATACATATAATATATATTACCTCCGTAAAAAGGACGTATCTCAACTTGCGTGCCGGGATGTTGTGCCAGATAATCTGCGCCGATACGCTCCTTTGCCAGCTCGTTGAGATGACGAATGGAGAGGAAGTCCATGCCGGTGGAGTCGCCGCGTTCTTCCAACCGTTGTAACACATAATCGGTTACATCCTCAATGCGATTGATGAAAGTGACGCTCAAGCCTGGATTCGGCAGCTCTTCCTCGCGTTTCATCGCCCAGAAGCCGTCGGTTAAGTAATCGTGCTCCGGCGAGCTATGGCGTTGCACCTGCCCGTATCCGCAGTGATGGTTAGTGATGACGAGGCCGTCGGGCGAAATAACTTCGCCTGTGCATCCGCCTCCAAATATTACAACCGCATCTTTTAGCGACGAACCGTTAGGATTGTAAATATCAGCCTCCTGCAATTGCAAACCCATGGCCTGCATCTCCCCCAATTTTTGCAGCCGAAGCAGTGGAAGCAGCCACATGCCCTCATCGGCCGGAAGCGACAGCGGGACGAGGATGAGGAGGAGAATCGTGCAAAGTATCGTTCTCATATCTCCCTATAATTTTGCCAACAACTGTAGGGAATACCCGCCAGCATTACATTTTCATAGCGAATCTGACCGGTCACCTCCCGCCCAAGCCATTGGGGGCGCTCAAAAGTTTCATCCGGCGACGATAGCTCGATCTCGGCAACAACAAGCCCTTCGTTGAGGCCATGAAACACATCAACCTCCCACGTATGCTTGCCCGCCGGGATATAGTGACGATCTTTTTCGATAATATTCTTATTCCCGTCGGCACACATTTTCAGCAGCTCGTTGGCATCGCTCACGGGAATCCTATACATAAACTCGCGTCTTATTAGCGCATCGCCTTCAACAGCCTTTTTAAGGCCCAAAACAGCCTCACCGTCGTCATAAACACGCACTCGCATAATCAAGCCATCCTCAGTTGTGGCAAGATAAGCCTGCCTGATTTTGCGAACACGCTCAACAAAAGGCTTGAAATCTCCTTCTACTAAAAATTTCTTTTCGATTTCTAATTCCATTGTAAATATGTTTAAATGATTCTTTTGCTTGCTTTGCAAATATAAGTTTTAAAAAAGAATATGATGGGACAAACAAAGCGCCGGCCATGGCAAAGCAAAAAAATCATAGCGGGGCAGAAGCCTGTAAGGCGAATCTAACGCCTGTGCCAAGCAGAAAACGCTGAGTGTCAGAAGAGCTTCTGCGGAAAACAAAAAAAAGTATTTAATGTTTTCCAAAAAAAAATTACTGAAAGCCAAGAATAAGTGTTTTTTTCGTCCAAAATCTGCTGGATGCCGACAACAAATGTTTTTTCCGTCAAAAAAAATGCTGGATGAAAAAAACACTTGTTTTTTTCTCAAAATCAATTGCTGGGCGGAAAAATCAAACGTTTTTTCCATCCAGCATTTGCAGGGCCGAAAAAACAAGTGTTTTTTCCACCAAAAAAAATGCTGGACGGAAAAAACAAGTGTTATCGGCGTCCAGCAAATTTTTGGCCCAAAAAACAAGTGTTTTTCTCACAAACAACTTTTTTAGACAACATTGAAGCATTGCAAACTCACAAAAAACATTTTTTTCTCCAGAAATTATAGTCTTGATTTGCTGAAACGCGCGAATATCTCAATCATAGCTTTTCTATTTTTGTATTGCGTTTCATAACCGCCAATCATCTGCTTAACAACATCCATTCCTCCCTCAATATTGAGCATATATTCGAAGTGTTTAACCACATTTTCATACGTCTCCCGTCCGGTATTTTGCATGTGTTCATCAATTGCTTTCTTGAAAAGAGCTAAGGTTTCTTGAGGAAATTCTGAGGATAAATATTTGTAATACTTTTCCATAAATACTAGGCGTATATCTTTAGAAAGATAGGCCAATAAACGCTCAATCTGCATTTCTTCAACTAGAATATCGGCAACATTTGAATTTACCCAGTTTTTTCCATTTTGATAATGCTTAATCAAGTTTTCCAGCTCCGTATTCCAGCTTTCTGCAGAAAAAGTAGACTTATAAATATTGTAATATTCCGCATGAAAGTAAACATCAATAAATCTGCGGGATATTTTCCGAATCGCCTTTGTGTCATTTTCCTTCCGAGCGATTACCAAAAGATATTCATCCCAACAGTTCGGATACCTATTATTGCTAAACAAAGAATCATTAGCTTCTTTTGAATATATCTGAATATAGTCGTTGATTAATCTCTTTGCCTCCTTTAAGTTATTTTCTGCAATTCTTTTTTCAATAACTTTCCTGCGAAACGCTTTAATCTGAATATTATCTTCAACTATTTTCCATGCACTCATCTCGTCATCATGTTCATTGAAAAAGTCAATCTTCCTGCTTAAAATCGTTTCTGCTTCATAAGAAGTTTTGTCAGCAAGAGAATTAAAAAGCTCGTCTTGCATTCTAAGATAAGCCTCAGGATCAGTATCCAAGGTTAATTGCATTACCAATTCCTTAAAGCTATTGCGTAAAACATTGCCGTATTTGCTTTTCTCCATCTCCTTCCTGCAGTACTCCAGCAATTCTTGTGCGCTTAAATAACCCTTTGTATACGCTTTTTTAAGAATATTGAATGGCTCATACGTATATTCTTCACTCACATAATCATAAACTTCGGAATCAATTGTTTTTAACCATACCGCATATTCTTCAATACAAGCTTTAGCAATCAGTATAGCCTCTGAATAAGAATTCCGCTCCATATATTCCCTAGCTTTACTCAGCCATTGATCCAAAAAATCAATCTCAAAACAAGCGTCATGAGAATCGTAATTATCTTCGAAATCAAAGGAAATTCCATCTAATCCATCCCGAATAATAGCCAAATACTGATTGCTATCCGAAGGCTTCTGTCGAGCTGTAAATTCCAACAAAACCGCTTGCCTAAAAGAAGGATTATGCAAACCAAAACGGAGAATAAATGCTTGTAACTGCTCTAAAGTTAAGCTCCTGACGGCCTCTTCAAACAACTCTGTCCCGTTTTCCTTCTTACTCTTGATCATACGTTCCGCAATAGCCGCTTGCACAATTGGAATATGTTTACAAGGATAATAATCACTGGGGCAGGAGCAAGAAAAATCTTCCATTCGGCTCCCATCTGTTTCTATCTTTATAGTATAAACACCATAATTCCCACGATATTTAGCCTTCCAATAATTTGGACTTATTTCTTGCAATTCAATGATTTTATTCATAACGCAAAAATCTATTACTTAATACGGGTATTTAAAGATGAACAGTTTTTCAAAAATATCATGTCGATGAATAATCGTCTCAAAAAAAGCTCCTTTCTGATAAGAGATCAATCCAAGATTCTCGAATAACACACCGAAAATTCTGAACAAATAGCAAAGTGCTGCCATCTTTTCTCGCGGCATATATCTTTCGGTGATTTCCTCCAGCAATTTTGGAAATGCCTGAAAGTATTTGTCGGAATAAAAAGTGTACGGTCGATCGATTTCCCCATATTTGTCCAATAGAATAAGACTGAAACCTTTACCAATATTCCCAATGTTTTCGGATGAATCATTGTCAAAGTAGGCCGTATTAAACTGGGTTAGCATAACGGTTAGCAGCTCTGTTAATAATAGACTATCGTTAGATAGCAAATCTTTCCCCTTTTTTGTCAAGGACAACTTGTTGTTCTGTTTTTTGGAAAGCCTCGATATCTGAGCGGCGATGTGTGTCATTTGAACTGAAGTAGAATCATTCTCGCTGCGTATGCTTATTATACCAGATTCAACATTTGAACTTGGCAATCCTACATCATAGATCGCTTTCACAACACGAACTGGGAGATTTCCCGTTTGAGTTAATTTGAAAGATCCTTCCTTTTCCAATAAATTTAGCAACAATTTCAGCTGTCGGAATAATGGAACTAAGCTGCAATCTAAATCTGTATAATCTGCGAGTTGAACAGGACAATCTGCTTGGAGCAAATGATGCAAAATTAATCCCATTCCTGTGGCAGAAAAACCTTCAAAATCATCACGAGATCGGTGATTCTTTTGTTGTATCCATTCGCCCATAAACTTGTTAATGTCTTCTAAAGTTGGGCTGCTTATTCCGGATTCTTTCATCCGTTCTTCGAGATATTTTTCTATTTCATTTCTATTCATAATACGATTTATTTGAGATTTATTTCTTAAACTGTTGTGTAGTGATTTAGGTTTATTATTTAATTGTTTTATAACTGTGAGAATTTGTTTCTGTTTAATTTTTATTACTTATGTATGTTTTCTTCAGCTTATTTGGGCTGATTTTTTTTGCTTGTTCGAAGACTATCTCGGTCATGGGGTGGAGGGAGGGGGGCGCTTGGAGGGAGGGACATGACTGAGTGATAAAGGTAATGCTTTTCCTTTTTTGTCCAATTTTGGCTGCTTGGTCGTGTGTGGTTTAGGGCTATGGCTTGGATGTGTTTTGCGGATTGCGGATCGGCTGGAGGAGGTTGTTCGTGGAGGCTGGATCTTGATTCTCGGATGCGGGAGCGCTTGGCGAGGGGGATCTGCGGCTTTGGCGACGGGGGATTGGGACGGGGCTTGGGGATTGACGACGGGGAATTTGGATCGGATTGGAGATGTTGCTTTCGTCGTTTAAAGGACTTGATGCGTCGAGCTGCATCTGCTTTCTGCCGATATGCTTTGCGGAGGGGGATTATGGCTCATAGCTTTGCGGATATATAATAATATATGTATGAAAAAGTATTTGATTCTACTTAGCTTATTTTTCCTCCAGGGGCTGATTGAGCTCGAAGCGCAGGAGCTTCCGGAGGCTTGGTCGTTGAATGATTGCATCAACTATGCGATCGAAAATAACATACAGGTGCAGAAGAGCTTGACGGCTTTGCTGTCGGGACGCGAAGATGTGCTGATGGCTAAGGCGAGGCTTTTGCCAACGGTTTCGGCTTCGGTGTCGCAGAATGCTGCCTACTATCCGTCGGGGGCGGAGGCTAATTTCGGAGGAAACTACGCTCTGAGCTCGTCGTTGACGATATTCGACGGAGGTCGACGATCAATGGCTATCAAGCAGCAGGAACTCTACTCCGAAATCAATTCGCTTGGGATCGCACAAACGGAGAACGACCTGCGCATCGCTATCGTACAAACTTATCTACAATCTTTGTACGCTAAGGAAGCAGTTGGCGTTGCTTTGAACATGACGGTCACATCGGAGGCCCAACTCTTGCGAGCACGGGAGCTCCTGGGCGCCGGACTGATTTCGCGCGTTGATTTGGCCCAACTCGAAAGTCAGCACAGCTCGAACAAATATCAGGCGACTGTGGCACAAAAGAATCTCGACAACGATATGCTTCGCCTTAAGCAACTGCTTGAGCTCGACATGGGCATCGACCTACAACTTGCCGACCCTGCACCAACGGAGGCCGACGTACTACGAGAACTGCCTCTGCGTAACGACGTATATGCCGCTGCTTTAGCTACTCGACCCGAACTGAAAAGCGGGCAGCTTAACGTTGACGCTGCACGAATCGACATCCAGCGCGCTAAGGCGGGTTATCTGCCCAGCCTCTCACTAAATGCCGGCATTGGAGCCGGATACGCTTCGGGAGGCGGGGCATGGACTTCGCAAATCGATCGAGCCCTCAACGGCAACGCTAGCATAAGCCTCAGCCTACCTATTTACAGCAATCGCGAACAGAAGACGGCTGTTAATAAAGCCCGATTCGCCGTTACCACACAAGAGCTTAACCTGCAAAGCGCACGTAAAACACTACTCGCTGCCGTTGAAGGCGTATATCTCGACGCACGCTCGTCGCAAACGCAGTATATCGCCGCAAGCGAACGACTTCGATATGTTGAAGAAAGTTTTCGACTTACCGAAGAACAATTCTTCCTGGGCATGAAAAATACTCTCGAACTGCTCACCGAACGCAACAACCTGCTCAGCGCGCAGCAGGAACTCTTGCAAGCAAAATATATGACCATTATGAGCTTCAAACTCCTCAATATTTATCAAGGATTGAATCCGTAAGCTGATTTATCCGCATCCATATCCACGAAATCCCTATACATTATATATAGTATGAAAACAAAGAAGAAAATTATTCTCTGGACTGCTATCGCAATCGTCATCGCACTTTTTGCAATCTACATCGCCGGCAAAGGAAAATCGGCAGCAGCAGGGGCATATCGGCTCGAAACCGCTCGCGCCGAACGCTCCACAATGATCAACGCCATCACCGCAACCGGCACAGTCGAACCTGTCATCACCGTTGAAGTCGGCACACAAGTTTCGGGCATAATCAGCAAACTATACGTAGATTACAACGACGTAGTTACGCGCGGACAATTACTAGCGGAGATGGACAAAGTGAACCTCGAAGCAGAACTTGCCGCCAAAGAAGCCGACCTTGCCGCCTCCCGTAGCCAATTCGATTACCAAGAGAAGAATTACAACCGCAGCCGCTCATTGCACGAAAAACAACTAATTAGCGAAAGCGATTTCGAAACCGCCACATATAATTATCTGCAGGCCAAAAGTTCTTACGACCGCTTACGCTCTGACATGATACGCGTGCGCCGCAACCTTGAGTACGCTATCATAACCAGCCCTATCGACGGGGTCGTAGTTAAGCGAGCCGTTGAGCAAGGACAAACGGTTGCGGCGGGATTCAGCACTCCAACCCTTTTCACAATTGCTAACGACCTGACGCAGATGCGCGTGATTGCTAACGTTGACGAAGCCGACATAGGGGAGGTGCAGGAAGGACAAAATGTCACATTCACCGTCGACGCCTATCCCGAAGATACCTTCGAAGGCCGCGTCACGCAGGTGCGACTTGAGGCAACCGTTACTGCCAATGTTGTCACATACTCCGTCGTAATCAGCGCGCCAAATCCCGACCTAAAGCTAAAACCCGGCCTCACCGCCAACGTAAGCATCCGAACCCTGGAGCGCCCCGCCGTGCTCGCTTTGCCATACAAGGCTCTGCGATTTGTTCCCGACAACGCCATGCTCAAGGCCATGAATCTCACAGCCGACGAAGCCGCAGAAGCTCCGGAGGGCAAAAAAATCGTATGGCAAAGGGAAGGTAACAGCCTCAAGCCACGAGAAATACGCATCGGCGCATCCACCATTAACGCCGTCGAGATCCTCGAAGGATTAACTGAAGGCGAAGAAATCATTACCGACCTGCTCGTCGACATGCCCGCAAGAGCGCAAGCCCCCGGCGGACTGTTCGGGCCGCCCGCTCCAAGAGGAGGAGGAAGGAGATAAGGCCTTATGAAAGAAATTATTCGACTTGACAACATCAGCCGCGAGTTCCATGTCGGAGGCGAAGTCGTACATGCCCTACGCGGCCTGACATGTTTGATACGCGAAGGCGAGTTCGTTACCATCATGGGTTCGTCAGGCTCCGGAAAAAGTACGCTCCATAACACACTCGGATGTCTCGACACGCCAACTAACGGCGAATACTATCTCGACGGCGTTTCAGTACGTAAGATGGGACGCAACGCAAGGGCAACACTCCGGAATAGAAAAATAGGCTTCGTTTTTCAGTGCTATAATCTGCTGCCCAAGAGTAATGCCGTGGAAAATGTTGAGCTACCGCTCCTATATAATTCGGCCTTTAGCGCAGCCGCTCGACGACAAAAGGCCATCGAAGCGCTAACCGCCGTAGGATTGGCCGACCGCCTTCGACACAAAAGCAACCAAATGTCTGGAGGGCAGATGCAGCGCGTTGCAATCGCACGCGCCCTTGTTAACGATCCCGCCGTCATACTGGCCGACGAAGCCACGGGAAACCTCGACTCCAGAACTAGCTGCGAGATCTTAATCCTCTTCCAAAGGCTTCACCTCCAGGGCCGAACCATCATATTCGTGACGCACAACCCTGAAATCGCCCAGTACAGCAGTAGGAATATTCTTTTGCGCGACGGTCGAATCCAAAGCGACACCCTTAACAGCCACGTTCACTCCGCCGCCGAAACCCTCGCGGCAATGCCTCCACCAGAAGATTGATATGCAGACAGATAAACATACAAAAGCGCGCAGGCCGGCCCGCATCTATATCGAAGCAAATTCGGCAAACTTATCGCGCAAATCTAACAACTTAGGCAAACAAATCTGCCCGCTTATGCGCATAAAGGCGGCAGTACAGCCGCATAAATCTGCCTACTTTGTCGAAAAAATCAGGCAAGCTTGTTGCATAAATTTCACACCGTATCCGCAAGATTTCCGAAAAGTACGCAGCGCGGCTTAAAAACAGAAGCAAAGAAATCAGTTAAATAATCAAAAAAAATGAACATACCGAATCTTTTCAAGATAGCCCTAAAGGCATTGGCCAACAACAAGATGCGCGGATTTCTCACGATGCTTGGTATAATAATCGGCGTTGCGTCGGTAATCAGCATGCTCGCCATAGGCCAAGGATCGAAAGACAGTATTCGCGAACAGATCAGCGAGATGGGATCAAATATGATCATGGTACAGCCAGGCGGCGACATGCGTTTCGGAGCCCGTCAGAGCGCTTCGTCAATGGAAACGCTCAAACTTCCCGACTTTGAAGCCATCCGCCGCGAAGCCCGTTACATAAACGGGGCATCGCCAACCGTCACCGCAAGCGGACAATTTATCAACGGGGCGCAGAATCATCCGAGCACCTTATACGGTGTGAATGAGGACTATCTGCGCATCCGTCACTTCAGTTTAGACAACGGCGCGATGTTCTCCGAGCAAGAAATTGCCTCCGCAGCCAAAGTTTGCATCATAGGGCAAACGCTGGTTCGCGAACTGTTTCCCGACGGATCCGACCCCGTAGGCCGCGTCGTTCGCTTCCAGAAGATACCATTTTTGATAATAGGCACACTAAAAAGTAAAGGCGCAAACGCAATGGGAATGGACCAGGACGACATGGTTTTCGCCCCCTACTCCACCGTTCAGAAGCGCGTTCTGGCAATTACCCACCTGCATGGCATCACCGCTTCGGCCATCAAGGAAGAATATTCGGAGCGGGCGATAAGCGAAATCAGCGCAATCCTTCGCAGCAATCACCGCCTCAAGCCAACCGACGACGACGACTTTACGATCCGTTCGATGGAAGAGATCGCCTCAACGATGAGTACGGTGATGGATACGCTTACGATATTGCTCGGCTCCGTGGCCGGTATTTCGCTCTTAGTCGGGGGAATAGGCATAATGAACATCATGTACGTATCCGTAACGGAGCGCACCCGCGAGATCGGACTTCGGATGAGTATCGGAGCAAAATCTCGTGACATTTTGGCACAATTTCTGCTCGAATCCATACTTATCAGCCTAACGGGCGGAATAATTGGGGCTCTGCTTGGAGGCCTGTTTGCCGCCTTACTCACTAACGTTGTAGGGCTTACGGCCTCGGTTCAGCCCTGGAGCGTAATTTTGTCATTCGGCGTATGCACGCTCACGGGCGTCTTTTTCGGATGGTATCCGGCACGTAAGGCATCGGGGCTCGATCCTATTGATGCGCTTCGCTACGAATAGCGTGAAATGTATCGCCGTATCGTTATATTTGAATATAAAAACTTAGTAAGATGATTTTCAATACACTCAACAATTTCATTGCCCCCTTATGATAAAGCCTGCGGAAGATGTTAAAACAAATTGGCGCTGGAGGCTCGTACTTATGATAGCCGGCTGGGGAGTTTTGCTGACATGGCCCTTTGTATTTGCTGATAAGGATAACGGAATTTCGTGGATAAGGTATTTCCATTATCTGCTCGGCATGGTAATATTTGTTGCGATATACTACGCTAATTATTACTACTTTATAAACCGTTTTTTGATTCGTAAGCAGATATTGTTTTATGCCTTGGCGAATCTGCTGTTCAGCCTTACGCTGCTTATGCTGGTTTATTTGTTAGGCAGCTTGCTTCCTGCATCTGAGGATATTGCGATGCTTAAGAAGATGCCTGCGCCTCCGCCTTTCTCGCTGTTTAGATTTATATGCAGCAGCCTGGTGGTATGCGCGTTTGTGTGTGCGATAAGCGTGTCGGCCCGGATGACAAGCCGCTGGTATGCAGCTGAAGACGAGCGCAAAGAATTAGAACGCAGTCGTAGCGAAGCCGAGCTCCAGAATCTAAAAAGTCAGCTAAACCCTCACTTTTTATTCAACACATTAAACAATATTTATAGCATGATTTCTTTCAGCCCCGAGGGTGCGCAGAGCGCGGTTCACGAGCTAAGTCGCTTGCTTCGCTACGTGCTTTACGAAAGCAGCGCGGCAAGAGTGTCGGTTGAGCAAGAGTTCGATTTCGTGCGTAACTACGTAGAGTTGATGCGTATTCGGCTCCCTAAGCAAGTGGAATTGCGCACGGCTATCAACTGCAGTTCGCCGCATTTGAGCGTTGCTCCGCTTCTGTTTATAGCTTTGGTTGAGAATGCATTCAAGCATGGAGTATCATCGGATCGTCAGTCGTTCATCCACTTGGAAATTTCGGCTGATGATGCATGGGCGAAATGCGAAATCATTAACAGTTTATTTCCGAAAGATGATGGGGATAAAAGCGGATCGGGCATTGGAATTGCTAATCTGCGGAAGCGCTTGGATTTGCTTTATGGGGAAAAATATGTTTTCAGCTTTGGGGCAGATGGCTGCACCTGGCGCTGCCTGCTGAGGATCCCGCTGTCGGAGAGGGCCGAGCCATGACGCTGTCGTGCTTGATTGTGGACGACGAGCCTCCTGCAGTTGCTTTGCTGGAGAGCTACGTACTTAGAACGCCGTTTCTGCGTCTGGCCGGATCTTATAATTCAGCCGTGCAGGCGGCGGCTTACATAGCGCAGGAATCAATCGACCTTCTGTTGCTGGATATTCAGATGCCAGAGGTGAACGGCATGGAACTATCGAGGATGGCCGGCGGCGATACGCGGGTGATTTTCACGACAGCCTTTGGACAATATGCTCTTGACAGCTACAAACTTAATGCGCTCGATTATCTGCTGAAGCCTATCAGTTATGCAGATTTTCTTCAATCGGCATCGAAGGCTTTGCGATGGCATGAGATGCTGCGCGCTTCAAGGGAGGGAGGCGCCTCTGAAAACCGTAGCATCTTTGTCAAAAGCGAGCACAAACTTATTCAGCTTGAGTTCTCTTCAATTCTTTACATCGAGAGCCTCAAGGACTACGTGCTGATTCACACGGAGGCCAACGCTCAGCCGATTTCTTCGCTCACTGCGCTGCAAACGATGGAAGGCGCTTTGCCGTCGGATGTGTTCGTAAGGGTACATCGTTCTTTCATCGTTAACATGGATAAGATCAAAGTGATAGAGAATAATCGGATAGTGTTTGGCAAGGTTTATATTCCTATTTCCGACACTTATCGACGTCGCTTTACGGAGCTTCTGAATCAGCGATCGCCCTTCTTTAAGGGCTGAATGGCAGGCATCTCGCTCCCGAGGCCGATCAGCTTTTGTAGCGGTTCATGTACTCGGTTGGCGTCATGCCGTAAAATTCTCGAAAGCTGATGGAGAAGTGCGAGAAGTTACTGAATCCCACGGCCTCATAAACCTGCGATACTGAGAGCTTCTTGCTAGCGAGTAGTTCTCCGGCTTGCTTCAATCGAATGGTACGGATGAAGTCGCGTGCGGATTGGTTGGTGAGTTCTTTTAGCTTTCGATGCAGATGTACGCGGCTCATTCCGATGTCGGCGCTGAGCATCTCGCCATTGAGATGCGGGTTGCTTAGATTGTTGTTGACGGCCTTGAGGATTCGTTCCATGAGCGCTTCGTCGTATGATTTTATCTGCGGAGCCTCGATTTTACCTTCGATTTGCGACTGCGATTTGCCTTTGAGCCGCTCTCTGTTTCCGAGCAGATTCGCAACTGTTTTGCGCAGTATTTCGGGGTTGAAGGGCTTGATGAGATATGCGTCGGCGCCGGTATCGAGTCCTTCGAGCTGATCTTCGCTGCTAGTTTTGGCAGTGAGGAGGATGATGGGTATGTGGTTAGTCCGAACGTTGGCCTTGATTTTTCGGCAAAGTGTGATACCGTCCATCTTTGGCATTCGAATATCGCTGATAACGAGGTCGGGTATTTCTTTGAGGATGTATTCAAGAGCGTCGCGTCCGTTTCCGATCTGAGCGATCTTGTAGTGCGTAGCTAGTTCGGCTCCGACGTAATGCCTGATCTCGACGTCGTCTTCCGCAATGAGAATCCTGTACTTCGTTTTTGCCTGAATGATGTCATGCTCCGGCGAGCTTTGTTGCTCGGGGTCGAGCAGATTGTCTTTCCGCGAGTAGAGAAATCCGGCCATCGGCGCATCTTCGGTTAATGTGGCGATCTCGGCGGGCTCGAGATGTGCGCTTCCCATTGGCATTCTGATGATGAATCTGCTTCCGCTTCGATCGGTGCGGTTCTCGGCATGTATGGAGCCTTGCTGGAGTTCAACGAGCGATCGGGCTAGATGCAGTCCTATTCCGGTTCCGTAATTGGTGTGCGTTACTTCGTTTTCTATCTGGTAGAATCTTTCGAAGATAAGCTCAATCTGCTCCGTATCTATTCCGGGACCGGTGTCGGCGATGCTGATTTCAAAGAAGCGCTTTAGCGGTCCGGCTGCGATAGGGTCTGTTCCCTGCCTTAGCTCCACGTTGATTTCTCCTTGCTCCGGAGTGAATTTAAATGCGTTCGAGAAGATGTTGAAGAGGACTTTGTCGAAATTGTTCAGGTCAACCCATACCTTAAGTTCAGAGCAACATGCGTCGAACTGTACGCTAATGTTTTTCTTGTGCGCTAAATAGTCGAAGGCTTGGATTACGTCCTTTATGAAGCCAACGATATCTGTTTCCCGCGCTTTGATGTGCATCTGTCCGCGATCGATTTTGCGTATATCCATGAGCTGGTTGATTAGTCGCAGAATGCGTTGGGCGTTCCTGTAAATTAGTAGGTGAGCGTTTCGTATTCGGGTGTCGCTATCGGTTGTAAGTAATTGTTCGAGCGGGCCGATGATGAGAGTCATAGGGGTTCGTATCTCGTGGGATATGTTGGTAAAGAATTGCAATTTGGCTTCGTTGATTCTGTCGGCATTTTCCAGTCGCAGCATTTCATGGCGTTCTTTTATTCGGTATGAGAATAGCAGATATAATCCGTAGATGATGCTGATGAAGATGATGGCGTAGATGGTTTTGGCTAGCGCTGATGCGTACCATGGATGCCTTATGATGATTGTGATGCTCCGTATGTCGGAGTAATTTTCTTTGTCGACTGCTCGATACAGGAACTTATACTTGCCGGGCGGGAGGTTGCTGTATGCGATGCGATTGGTTCCGGAGAGGGTGCTCATCCATTCGGTATCCGGATTCTCGAGCTTATATTGGTAGGAGATCTCCTCGGAGTTGGTGTACTCAAGCGTTGAGAACTCGAATCCGATTACGTTATCGGCGGCGGCAAGGCGGATCTCTTGCAGATCGAGCACGGCTGTGTCGAAGATTACATGTCCGCCGGATTCTTGATACCGATGTACGGGCTTTCCGAAGAGATAGAAGTGGGTGACGTATACGTTCAGCTTCTTTTGGCTTGTATGTATGTCGCTCGGAAGGAATCCGGTGAGGCCGTTGATTCCGCCGAAGAAGATCTCTCCGCTCTGTGATCTGCAATAGGCTCGGTAGCTGAATTCATTGCCTTGAAGTCCGTCGGAGGCATAGAAGTTGGTGAATTTATTATCGGAGGGCGAATACTTTGAGATGCCGGCCAGGGTGCTCAGCCAGAGATTGCCGTCGTTGTCGGTTTCGATGGCGCATACTTCGTTGCTGGCCAGTCCGTCTTTTGTTGTGAAATGATCGATGTTGCCTGATTGCTTGTTGAGCCTTACGAGCCCTTCATCGGTGCTGATCCAGATGTTGCCTTGCTTATCGTCTTGCAATGCAAAGATGACGTTGCTTGGGAGCTTGGAGTTTTCTTTCTTGAAGTTGCGGAAGGCGCCGCTCCGAGTGTCGAGGCAGCTGATACCGTCCATTGTTCCCATCCACAACTGATCGTTGTCGTCGTATATGAGCGAGTTGATCCAGTTGTTTACTAAGCCGGCTCGACTGTTGGCTTCGGCGGCGGCATCCGGCTGCTCGTAGTGTTCTACGATGGATTGCTCTGCGATATTGTATCTGAAGAGGCCGCATCCGTAGGTACTTACCCATAGCCCTCCCTGGCGGTCGCCTATGATGCAGTAGACTTTATTGCATACGAAGCGGCTGTTGGTTTGGTTGTTTATATAGCTGCATTTGCCGGTTCGCTTGTCGAAGATTGCCATGCCATGCAGGTAGGATCCGAGCCATAATTTGCCGTCGTTGCTGTCGTGGATGCATAGTATGGCTCCTGGAACGGCTGTTGGCGAGGCATTGTTTTCGTAGTGCTTCACTTCACCTGTTATCTCGTTGAGAGCGTATAGCCCGTCGTTATCGGTTCCGACCCATATTATTCCATCTTTATCTTTATACAATGCCATGACGCAATTGGAGCCAATGTTGTTGTGTCGATACGATTTGTATCCGTAGTATTTAAAGCGATTCAGATTTGCGGGGATGAAGAAGAGGCCTTTCTGATAAATTCCTGCCCAGGTGTTGCCTTCTTTGTCTTGTATGAGATTATGTACTTTGGAGGAGGAGAAATCGAATGGGGCCGAGAAGGATTCGTAGGCTTGCAGGGATTGCGTTTGCCGATCGTATCGCTTGAGGCCGAAGCCGTCGGCGCCAACTAGCAATTGCCTGGAGCTATCGAACAAAAGGCTTTTGACTGGTAGATTGGGAGTTCCTGCGGCGTCTGATACATGGCTAACTGTCATCGTTGATGATTCAAAGCGAACGAGGCCGCCGTAAAGCGTACCAACGAATACTTCGCCGCTTTCGCCCTCGCAAATGGCTGAGATGGTGTTGCAACTGATGCGACGCTCGGGCGGAGAGCTTGTTGAATAGTTGAGCATCTCGGAGGTGTCGAAGGTGTATACGTAGAGGCCGCTGTTTTCGGTTCCAATCCATAGCCTACTGTCGGTATCTTCATAAACTACGGTCAGCAGCATATTTGAGATGTTTTCGTTGATATGAGCGGCGGGCTTGCATTGCGTATCTCCTTTTTCTATCACAAAAAGGCCGTATTGGCTTGCAAAATATACATCGCCGTTGCTTCGTTCGCATATCGACACTACTGATAGGTTTATCGCCGCACCTTTTTGGTCAACAACATGAAACTCTTCGAAGGTATCCAAATCTCTGTCGTATCGCATTAATGCTGCCGAACATCGCACCCAGAAATTGCCCGACGAATCTTCAAAAATCGCCTTGATATGATTGCTTTTCAGCGATACATCGTCGTCCGAAGATTTCTTATACACAACGAATCTTGTCCCATCAAACTTATTAAGCCCATTTTCCGTTGCAATCCATATAAAACCTTTCTTATCCTGGTATATCTGATTAATCAGGCTGTTAGAAAGTCCTTGCTCTGTGGAGAAAAACTTCGTTGTTTGCGAATAAGATGATAAAGCCGCAATGATGGCAAAGAGTAGGCTGAAATATCCCTTCATTAGGTTCATAATTATAGTGTTCCGCGTAGCAGAATATGTTTTGCAGGGGAATCGTAAGTGGGAATAGAGCTGAACGGTGAGCCGCAAGCAGTTATTTCATATCTATGTATTATCTTAAAAACGCGCATATTGGTTATCAAAGTTTATCTAACTGCAAATATAATCAATCTTTTAAGTTGCCAAATTCTCCATGCAAGCATATTGAATGAGCTACAAAATATTATTGCTGCCATTCGCAACAATAGCTAGCATATTTTTTTTGCCGTGTCCCCAAAAAAAGTATTTTTTGCCGATGAAACTTTTGATTGAAGAAAAAAAAGAATTTATTATTCGAAAAAAAATTGCTGAAAGCGAAAAACAAGTGTTTTTTTCGCCCAACAATTGCTGGATGAAAATACACTTTGTTTTTTTCGTCCAAAACTTGCTGGATGCCGACAAATTGAATTTATCGGGGCCCTGCA
>JAITHO010000208.1 GCA_031279915.1 Tannerellaceae bacterium | reverse complement strand
AAAATACCCCATCTATCGCTCTGACGACGCTGGTAAAATGGAATCAGACTATGCCGTTATACGCCTAGCCGAAATATACTATTCGCTAGCCGAATGCAAGTTCCGGCAAGGCGACAAAGCTGCTGCAGCACACCTCCTCAACCAAGTCCGCTCACGCTATTATCCCGAAGGATCGGCCAGCCTGTACAAAGAGGACGGCAGCCAGATAAGCCAGCAGGAACTACTTGACGAATGGGGACGGGAGTTCCTTGGCGAAGGCCTCCGCCGAACCGTACTATGCCGCTTCGACGCATATACCGGCCCATGGTGGGACAAGCAGCAGGAAGCCGACAAGCACACAATGATCCTCCCCTTCCACCGCAATATCCTGAACGCAAATCCCAATCTTGTTCAAAATCCGGGATATCCCGACGGGAAGATGAACTAATTTCCATTCCTACATTTAAACTCTTTTTTATAGAAGGATGTCCGAAAAGCTTTGGACATCCTTTTTGCTTTACGCCCCCCGATTTGCAATCGCATCAATGCGAGTGGAGGAGATTTGATCGGTAAATGTTAATACTTTTAAGGGATAACGCCATTTGATTCATTTGGCGGCACCCAAGTCATCGGGGATTCGCTCGCAGCGATTGCAAATGGGGGGCAAGCGATGGTTTTATTGTTGCGGAAATGCTTTCTGCAGCTTTTTCGGCTTAATTGGCCTTCTGCGATTGTTATGGGTATCCAAAAAATAATATATTTGCAGAAAATGATTTTCACTAACTTATAAACGAACTTATAAAATTCATTACAACTATGTTTCAACGTTTCATTCAGGCCTTCTTTATGGCCGCTTTTATACTGAGCCTTGCCGCCTGCGGGCAAGCGCCAAACGCTGAGAAATCTCCCGTCGATTACGTGAATCCTTATATGGGAAATATCAGCATTTTGCTCGTGCCGACTTATCCTACGGTGCATCTGCCCAACAGCATGATGCGCATCTATCCCGAACGGGCTGATTTTACTTCCGACTTGCTGCGAGGGCTGCCTGTTATCGTGACGGGGCATCGCGGTAATTCGGCCTTCGGGATTAGCCCCATTGCCGGCAATGGGCCTCTTGAATCGGCCGTGAACTATTCGTACGACAACGAGCGTGTCACTCCATACGAATATTCGGTTTACCTCGACGAGGCTCGCATACAGGTTCATTATGCGCCTTCGCATCAGGCCGGCATATACGAATTTAACTTTGAGGGAGATGGTGATCGCAAGATCATTATCCGAACCCGCAGAGGACAAATCAGCGTCATGCCTGAAGGAGCGGTGCAGGGATTCCAATCGCTCGGACGACGCAACTCGCCTGCGGCGGTATACGTTTATATGGAAACCGATTCGAAGCCCGTTGCCGCCGGAGCTATTCTCAACGGCGAGATCTCTTCCGTGGATACTGCCGAAGGATCTGACCGGGCCGTGGCTCTCAGCTTCGGGCCCGATGTGAAAACCGTCAGGCTGAGATACGGGGTATCGTACATAGACGAGGAGCAGGCTAAGGCTAACCTGCATCGCGACATCGCCACCTACGACTATCGAGAGGTATCGGCCAAAGGACGCGACATCTGGAACGATGCCTTGGGCAAAATCGCCGTCGAGGGAGGAAGCGAGAACGATAAAACGATCTTCTACTCGTCACTCTATCGCGTTTACGAGCGCATGGTTAATATCTCCGAAGACGGGCGGTATTACAGCGGATTCGACGACAAGGTGCACGACGACGGAGGCATCCCCTTCTACACCGACGACTGGATTTGGGATACCTTCCGCGCGGCCCATCCCCTCCGAGTACTCATCAACCCGAAGGAGGAAACTGCCATGATCAACTCCTACATACGCATGGCGCAGCAGAGCCCCGAAGGATGGATGCCAACTTTCCCGCAAGTCACGGGCGATAATCACGGCATGAACGCTAACCATACCGTATCTATCCTCTGGGACGCATGGGCGAAGGGATTGCGAGACTTCGACCTGGCCGGAGGATACGAAGCTTGCAAACATTCTATCCTCACCGAAACGCTCATTCCATGGGTGCGCGGCGAGGCTGGCGAGCTCGATGATTTCTATAAGGAGAAAGGATACTTCCCCGCCCTCCGCACGGGAGAGGCCGAGTACGTGGCCGCCGTTACTCCGGGCGAGAAGCGGCAACCCATAGCCGTTACCCTCGGAACATGCTTCGACGACTGGTGCCTCTCGCAGATTGCCAAAGAACTCAAGCGGCCCGACGATCATGCATACTTCCTCGCCCGCTCGCGCAACTACCTTAATGTATACAACTCCGAAACGGGCTTCTTCCATCCCAAAGACAAAGACGGGAAGTTCATTGAGCCCTTCGACTATCGCTACTCTGGCGGACAGGGAGCTCGCGACGCTTACGACGAGAACAACGGATGGGTGTACCGCTGGGACATTCAGCACCACATCGCCGCCCTGGTTGGACTCATGGGATCGCCCGAACAATTCGCGGCCAACCTCGACGCTACCTTCCGCGAACCACTTGGCGAAAGCAAATTCGCCTTCTATGCACATCTGCCCGACCATACCGGCAACGTGGGCCAATTCTCAATGGCCAACGAGCCCAGCCTACACATCCCCTACCTTTATAACTATGCCGGACAGCCCTGGAAGACACAAAAGCGCATCCGATCGCTCCTCGCACAGTGGTTCCGCAACGACCTCATGGGCTTGCCGGGCGACGAGGATGGAGGAGGCACATCGGCCTTCGTGGTATTCTCGGCCCTGGGCTTCTATCCCGTCACTCCCGGCCTGCCGGTTTACGCCATCGGAAGCCCTCTGTTCAGCCACGCACGCATCGACCTCGGCAACGGCAAATTCTTCGAAGTGGATGCACGCAACTGCTCGGCCGAAAACAAGTACATACAGTCGGCCACGCTCAACGGACGCCCGCATAACGAATCCTGGCTCACGCACGACGACATCATTAGCGGCGGCCAGCTCCTGCTCGAAATGGGGCCCAAAGCCAACACCGCCTGGGCCGCCGGAAGCGTTCCTCCGTCGGGCGAATAAGGGCAGCAGGCGCCTTTGATGGAATTAGGCAATTTGCCTGGCCAATTTTAAATGCGTTTACCCTGGGGGGAGGCCTCGATAGTTGTATACTATTGCAGTCTCAACATTTCTGCCGGCTCGATACTTATCGAAACCTCCGTTTTGCCTGAAGGGGCGGTTTCGATATTTATCGAAAGGGCCATTTTGCCGGAAATGAGGGTTTCGATACTTATCGAAAGGGCGAATTTGGGCGATTTAGGGCTTTCGACAGATATAAATTCCTCCGGAAGGCTGTAATCGGAGGATTCGAGGGGCTGCGGAGGCTCAAAAGTGGGAAATTTGTATACTTCGATATTTATCGAAAGCTCCGTTGGGAAATAATGGGGGTTTCGATATTTATCGAGAGGTCGGGTCGGGAAATAATGGGGGTTTCGATATTTATCGAGAGGTCGGGTCGGGAGAGATTGGGGGGTTCGATATTTATCGAGAGGTCCGTTGGATGATATTGAGGGGTTTCGATATTTATCGAGAGGTCGGGTTGGGGGATGGTGGTTCATTCTCATCCTCCGGAAGAGATGAGCCTTCATTCATGATTCTAAATAATAATCTGTTGCTGCCGCCGTTATTTGCATGGTGAGCAAGTACATCTACTATATTATCGCTTTTGTTCTTGCCGGCCTTGCGGCAGGATGCGGTACGTCTAAGAACACTAAGGCGCACAGGGCTTATCATGCCCTTAACTCTCGGTATAATATCTATTATAATGGTAAAACTTCGTTCGACGAATCGCTTGTCGCTATGGAGAAGGGATACAAGGAATCTTACACGGAGATGATCCTGATGCATGCCGTTAGCGCTCTGCCTAAAGATAAGCCTAACACCGGAGGCCCCTTCGATCGGGCAATCGAGAAGGGCAACAAGGCCATCAAGCTCCATTCCATACAAACCAAACCGACACGTAAGCCTGGATGGCGCAATAATCCTAAGCTGGTTGCATACTACGAGCAGGAGGAGTATAACCCTTTCCTCAAGCGATGCTGGATGATGGTTGGGGAGGGACAGTTTTATAACGGCGACTTCCTCCAGGCGTCGTCCACCTTTTCGTACATCGCTCGGCATTATGCAACGGATGCGCAGATGGTGGCCGCGGCGCGTATATGGCAGGCCAGATGCTATGCGGAGCTGGATTGGCTCTACGAGGCCGAGGATATTTTGCGCAAGCTCGACAATCAGGGCCTGCCTCCTTCCGAACGAACTCACTACGACGCCGCTTATGCCGCCTATCTGCTCAAGAATCAGCAATTCGAAGAGGCTATCCCATATCTGGAAAGCGCCATCAAGGCCAAAGGCAGCAAGCTGCAACGCACGCGCATGAAGTATCTGCTCGGACAGCTCTACGCCGAACAGGGCCTGGACG